>NZ_MWIG01000825.1:0-3085 GCF_002156145.1 Streptomyces sp. NRRL B-24572
CGACTTCCCGTCCGTCTCGCACTTGTTGCGCTTCTTGACGTTCGGCGCCGTGGCCGTCGCCATGCTGCCGGTGAGGCCGGACTTCGTCGTGTACGGCACCGGCTTGGTGATCTTGATGGTGCTCTGCGGCATGTGCTGCGCGTAGCCGCCCCACACCCACGTGCCGGCCTCGCTGCGCGCGAGGGACGAGGTGTCCTTGGCGCCCTGGCCGCCCTTGGTGCCGGCCGTGGACAGGCTCCAGGTCTCGTCGGTGCCGTTCTTGTTGACGTCGTAGGTGCACCACTTGCTCTTCAAGCTCGTGGGGCTGGACATCGTCACCAGCGGGGTGCCGCCGCCCTTCTTCTCGTCCTCGAAGAAGGTGATCGAGCCCGTCTTGTACACCTCCCACTCCGGCGGTACGTCGAAGAGGGTGCCGTACTTCGGGTTGTAGACGACCTTCCAGCCGGGGATCGTCGGCTGCTGCGCCGCGCCGTCGCGCGGGTTGTCGATCCCGGACGACTGGCTCGGGTCGGGCGCCGGNNGCGGTGGCGGCGACGATCGCCACGATCGTCGTCTGCTTCTTCTTCCCGCCGTCGGGCCCGCCGGGCTGTCCGGCGCCCGGCACCGCGTACTGCTGCGGCACGGTCGGCTGCTGGTACGGGTTCGGGGAACCCGGCTGCTGCGCGTATCCCTGCTGCGGGTAGCCGGGCTGCGTCGGCGGCTGCTGCGGGTAGCCGGGCTGCGTCGGCGGCTGCTGCGGGTACCCGGGCTGGGCCGGCGGCTGCTGATACGGGTTCGGCTGCTGGTACCCCGACTGCTGGTAGGGGTTCTGACTCTGGTCCTGCGGGTTCTGCTCGCCCCCGGGCGGCTGCTGTCCTGGCCACATGGCCAGTAACCATAGAGGTGCGGGGGCCGCTCGACCACGCCCGCCCCCGGGCGGGGGCGGGGCGGGGGATGGCCAAGGCTGCTACTGGTGGGTAACATCACGGTCCATGAGCGCAGACCAGATGTCCGTCGGCGAGATGCTCGCCGCCACGGTCCCCATGGCCGGAACCCTCAACCTGGAGTTCCTGGAGACCACCGCCGAGCGCGCCGTCGTGCGCCTCCCGGACCAGCCCGCCTACCACAACCACGTCGGCGGCCCGCACGCCGGAGCGATGTTCACCCTGGCCGAGTCCGCCAGCGGAGCCATCGTGCTCGCCGCCTTCGGCGACCAGCTGAGCCGTGCGGTCCCGCTCGCGGTCAAGGCGGAGATCGGCTACAAGAAGCTGGCCATGGGTGTCGTCACCGCCACCGCCACCCTCGGTCGCCCCGTCGCCGAGGTCGTCGCCGAACTCGACGCCGGACAGCGGCCGGAGTTCCCGGTGCGGATCGACATCACCCGCGAGGACGGCGCCGTGACCGGCGAGATGGCGGTTCTGTGGACGCTCAGGCCCAACGGCCCGGGGAAGTGAGCCGGACGGCCGGCGCGGGTCCCGCGCCGGTTCCCTCGCCTCCGGGCGACTGAGCGCTGCTGAACGCGGCGCGGCGGAGAGGGGGACGTCCACGGCACGGGAGTCGCGATCGCCCGCGTCGATCCGGCCGTGGACGCGCCTCTCGTACGTGACGCGAGGGCCCGGTCGGTGGGTGCTCTGGTCCGGGGGGAGTGCCATCCGGCCAAAGAATTGACGGGTACCTGACAATTCAAGGTCCCTGTGGCACCTTCCATGAGGCTCACACCCCACAAGGACGCGGCCCAGAAGGAGCGACATGAGGAAGTCCTCGACACTCTCGTGCGTCACCGCCCTGATCATCGCGGCCACCGCCGGAGCGGCCACGGCGGCGAACGCCTTCGGACCCACCGCAACGCAGCAGGTCGACGGCGTGATCGTGGTCTCGGGCAGCACCTGCACCTGGACCAACGCCCGGACCAGCGCCAACCCGCCCACCGCGCTGTCCATCGACCGCACCAGCATCAACACGCCGGGCGGCAACCTGGGCTGTACCGGAGGCATCACCGCCGCCCTCAACAACAACCCCGACGTCACCTTCGACGACGCGGCCGGCCAGGCGAAGGCCGACGTCATCGACATCACGGGAACGCAGTACGGCATCTCCTGCCGCTACAAGGCGACCAACGTCCTGCTGAACCGCGACAGCACCACCCGCAGGTACGTGAACCAGGCGTTCACCGCGACGAAGACCTCCGGCAGCTTCCTCTGCCCGGGATCGGTCACCACCGACGCCGGCGGCGCCTCCCTGCTCTTCCACTGACACCCGGTGGGCACGGCGAAGTCCCCGCCTCGTCCGGACCTCTCCGGACCTCTCCGGGCCTCTCCGGGGCGGGGGCCTCGTCGGCGTCGAGGTCCGTTCTTCCCGACCGGGTAGGCTTTCACGGCGTGCCCGCCGACGTACCCGCCGGGCCGTCGAGCAGCCGACACGGGAGGAACCGCGTGCACGTCCAGGAGTGGCTGGAGACGATCCCCGCGGTCGCCGTCTACGCCCTTGTGGCGGTGGTGATCGGGGTGGAGAGCCTGGGCATCCCGCTGCCCGGTGAGATCGTGCTCGTCAGCTCGGCGCTGCTCGCCTCGCAGCACGGCGACATCAATCCGTACGTCCTCGGCGCCTGCGCCACGGCCGGAGCGATCGTCGGCGACTCGATCGGCTACGCGATCGGCCGCAAGGGCGGGCGGCCGCTGCTCGCCCGGCTGGGCGCGAAGTTCCCCAAGCACTTCAGCGAGGCCAACATCGGGCTCGCCGAGAACTCCTTCCAGAAGTGGGGGATGTGGGCGGTCTTCTTCGGCCGCTTCATCGCCCTCCTCCGCATCTTCGCGGGGCCGCTCGCGGGCGTGCTGCACATGCCGTACTGGAAGTTCCTCATCGCCAACGTCCTCGGCGGCATCCTGTGGGCCGGCGGCACCACGGCCGTCATCTACACGGTCGGCGTCGTCGCCGAGGCCTGGCTCAAGCGCTTCTCCTGGCTGGGCCTCGTCCTCGCCGTGCTGATCGGCATCGTCTCGATGCTGGTCGTCAAGAACCGGGCCAAGAAGGCGGCGGCGCAGCGGGCCGAGGTCGTGGAGCAGGAGCCGGTCCCGGCGGCGGACTGAGCGCGGACCGCAGGCGTACG
>NZ_MWIG01000826.1:0-1554 GCF_002156145.1 Streptomyces sp. NRRL B-24572
GCCCTCACGATCCGGGGCGCCCCGGGTGGTGCGGGCGCCCCGGATCGTGAGGGCGCCGCGGGCTCCGGGGCCTCGGGGTCCCTCGGGAACGGGCTCTCGCTCATGTCCGTTCACTCCTCTCCGCCGCCTTCGAACCGGCACCCGCCGGGGTCCGGGCGGGCTCGGCCGCCGTTCGCCCTTCACCCGCCGGAGTCCGGGCGCTCCCGGTCGGCCTGCGGGCCGGACCGCCCGCGCCGAAGCCGGGGCAACCCGGGCGGTCGTCGCCGTTCTGGCGGCAGAAGCCCTCGACCGCGGTCTCGCCCGAGCGGGCGGTGCCGACGGCCCAGACGCTGCCGTCGACCTCCTCGACGAGGAGCACCTTCGGCAGGCCGCGCGGGGGCGGACCCGCGGTGACCTCTCCCGTACGGGCGTCGAAGACGCCCTCGTGGCAGGGGCAGTACAGCTCGCCCTCGCTCCCCCGTTCCCTGCGCCAGAGCACGGCGCAGGCGAGGTGGGTGCAGACGGCGGAGTAGCCGGCGAGGGTGCCGTCGTCCATGCGGACGGCGATGGCCCGGTCCTCGTCGCCGGGGTAGCGGAAGGCGAGCGACTCCCCC
This sequence comes from Streptomyces sp. NRRL B-24572, assembly GCF_002156145.1. Taxonomy (NCBI): domain Bacteria; kingdom Bacillati; phylum Actinomycetota; class Actinomycetes; order Kitasatosporales; family Streptomycetaceae; genus Streptomyces; species Streptomyces sp. NRRL B-24572. The sequence continues at coordinate 594 of NZ_MWIG01000826.1, forward strand.
GGTTCGATCCGGTCGGCGATCCTCTTGGGCTCGGGGGCGCTCTCGCTGTCGCCGTGCCGGTGCAGGATGCCGGAGGCGACGCCGATGCCGCCCACGGCGAGGCCGCCGGAGACGGTGGCGACGATCCGCAGGTAGTCGCGGCGGGTGGTGAGGGAGTCGGCGGCGATCCGGTCGTGGAGCGCTTCCCGGGCCGCGTCGGCGTGGGCGTCCGGGGCCGGCGGCTGCGGGTCGATGACGCTCAACGGACGTCCCTTCCATTGATCTCGACGACGGGAAGGCCGCCGGGCACCGGCCACTGGACCTTGTCGGCGGGGACGACCATCGCCACTCCGGTGGAGACGGTCGTGCTGCCGAAGGTGAAGGAGTCGGCGACCTGGACGCCGGGGCGTTCGGCGCGGAGCTCGTCGAGGGTGCCGTAGAAGAGGGCTCCGGTGGGGCAGACGGTGGCGCACATGGGGGCGAGGCCGTAGGCGGTGCGGTCGTAGCAGAGGTTGCACTTCATCTGGAGCTTCGCCTGGAGGTCGATCTTGGGGACGCCGAACGGGCAGGCGTTGACGCAGTTGGCGCAGCCGATGCAGCGGGTGGTGTCGGCCTGCTGCACGACGCCGTCGGCGGTGACGAGGATCGCGTCGGCGGGGCAGACCTCGGCACAGGGGGCGACGGGGTCCTCGCAGTGCATGCAGACGGTGGGGAGGGAGGCGACGGAGCGGCCCTCGTCGGGGTAGTCGAGGTGGATCATCGACTTGCCGCGGTGGGAGTCGCATTCGCGGCAGGCGGAGACGCAGGCCTGGCAGCCGATGCAGCGGCCCGGGTCGATGAAGATCGTGCGGCCCATCATGTGCGGGTCAGCTCCTCTCCGCGGTGCCGCGGCCCTGGGGCGAGGTGGGGGGCAGCGGGTCGGTGCGGGAGACCTGGGTCTCCGGGTAGGCCCGGTGTCCGGGGGCGGTGGGCGGGGCGGGGA
>NZ_MWIG01000827.1:0-5974 GCF_002156145.1 Streptomyces sp. NRRL B-24572
GAGCGCCGCGGCGGCCGCCCGCCGGGCCGTCGGCCGGCGCGACCGGCAGTCCGGCGTCCGGAGCGTCCGGCCCCGGGCCGTCCGGCGGCCCGTCGCGCCGGACGGCCCGGGGCCGGACGCTCCGGAGGCCGGACGGCCGGTCGCGCCGGACGACGGCCCGGCGGGCGGCCGCCGCGGCGCTCCGACCGCCCGACCGGCCCCGGGGGCCGACCGGCGCGAGGAGCGCCGGGAGAACTCAGATCCGGTCGAGGACCCGCGTCAGCAGCTCACCCATCCGCGCCGCCGAGTCGCGCCCCGCCTGGAGCACCTCCTCGTGGTTCAGCGGCTCGCCCGAGAGCCCCGCCGCCAGGTTGGTGACGAGCGAGATGCCGAGGACCTCGGCGCCGGCCTCGCGGGCCGCGATGGCCTCCAGGACGGTGGACATGCCGACGAGGTCGCCGCCCAGGACGCGGACCATGTTGATCTCGGCCGGGGTCTCGTAGTGCGGGCCGGGGAACTGGACGTACACGCCCTCCTCCAGCGTCTCGTCGACCTCCTTGCACAGCGCGCGCAGGCGCGGCGAGTACAGGTCGGTGAGGTCCACGAAGTTCGCGCCGACGATCGGGGAGGCGGCCGTCAGGTTGATGTGGTCGCTGATGAGGACCGGCTGGCCGGGGCGCATGCCCTCGCGGAGGCCGCCGCAGCCGTTGGTGAGGACGACGGTCTTGCAGCCGGCGGCGACGGCGGTGCGGACGCCGTGGGCGACGGAGGCGACGCCCCGGCCCTCGTAGAAGTGGGTGCGGCCGAGGAAGACGAGCGCGCGCTTCTCGCCGATCTTGTACGAGCGGACCTTGCCGCCGTGGCCCTCGACGGCCGGCGGCGGGAAGCCGGGGAGCTCGGTCACCGGGAACTCGGCCTCGGGGGCGCCGAGGGCGTCGACGGCGGGGGCCCAGCCGGAGCCCATGACCAGGGCGACGTCGTGGTTCTCGACACCGGTCAGCTCGCGAAGACGCGTGGCAGCGGCCTCGGCGGCCTCGTACGGGGTGGCAGTTGCGTTCACTGACTCTCTCGCCTCGGGGAGGGGGGTCCGAGGGGAACCCCGGACGGATTTGGTACGCGAAGCAGCGTAGCCGGAGAATTCCTACGCGCGTAGATGACGATGCGGACGGACATGCGATCGTTGTCTTGTCGTTTCCGACGAACGGGCGGTTCCGGCCACCCGGTCGGATCGGCCCGGCCGGATCAGCAGGGCCGCTTGCGCAACTCCATCACGTAGTCGTGCGGCGCGCCCGCCGATTCCGCCGCGTCGGCGACCTCGCCCAGGTACCGCGCGGACGGCAGCCCGCCCTCGTACGCGTTGAGGACGTACACCCAGGCCGGCTCCTCGCCGTCCAGGGTGTGCACCCGCACCCGCATCCGCCGGTAGATGTCGAGGCCCACGCCCTCCCAGCGGTCCATGGAGTCCTCGTCCATCGGCGCGATGTCGTACAGCGCCACGAAGACCTGGGAGCGGGGGGCCTCCACGATGGTGGCCAGCGCTCCCTCCCAGCCCATCTGCTCTCCGCCGAAGGTCAGCCGCCAGCCGTTCAGCCAGCCGGTGCCGCGCAGCGGGGAGTGCGGTGCGCGGCGGCTCATCAGCCGCGCGTCGAGGTTGCCGGCGAAAGCGGCGTAGAGCGACATGGGACCGAGGGTACGGGAGGGGGCGGGGTGTCCGGAGAACCGCGAGGTGAAGGCCGTACGGGGGGCTCCGGAGGCCCCGGCGCGAGGCCGCGCCCGGCGTGCGGGAGAATGGGGTACGCACTTGAAGCGTGCGGGACAATGGCGTACGCACTGCAGCCCAGCGGGGGCCGCACACCCCCGGCAGAACGAGAGCGCGAGGCGTAGATCCCAGTGACCCGGATCGTGATCATCGGCGGCGGACCCGGCGGATACGAGGCGGCCCTGGTGGGCGCCCAACTCGGCGCGGAGGTGACCGTCGTGGACAGCGACGGCCTCGGCGGCGCGTCCGTCCTGACCGACTGCGTCCCCTCGAAGACCCTGATCGCCACCGCCGAGGTGATGACCACCTTCGACTCCTCCTACGAGGAGCTGGGCATCATCGTCGCGGACGACACCCCGCACATCGAGCAGGCGGCCCGTGTCGTCGGCGTGGACCTCGGCAAGGTGAACCGACGGGTGAAGCGCCTCGCGCTCGCCCAGTCCCACGACATCACCGCCTCCGTGACCCGGGCCGGCGCCCGGGTCCTGCGCGGCCGCGGCCGGCTCGACGGGCGGCAGGCGATGGACGGCTCCCGTCAGGTGGTCGTCACCGCCGCCGACGGCACCGAGGAGACGCTGACCGCCGACGCGGTGCTGATCGCGACGGGCGGCCACCCGCGCGAGGTGCCCGACGCCAAGCCGGACGGCGAGCGGATCCTGAACTGGACCCAGGTCTACGACCTGAAGGAGCTCCCCGAGGAGCTCATCGTGGTCGGTTCCGGTGTCACCGGCGCCGAGTTCGCCGGTGCCTACCAGGCGCTCGGCTCCCGTGTCACGCTCGTTTCCAGCCGTGATCGCGTGCTCCCGGGCGAGGACCCGGACGCGGCCGCCGTCCTGGAGGACGTGTTCCGGCGCCGCGGCATGAACGTCATGGCCCGTTCCCGCGCCGAGTCCGCCAAGCGGGTCGGCGACCGGGTCGAGGTCACCCTCTCCGACGGCCGGGTCATCTCCGGCACCCACTGCCTGATGGCGGTCGGCGCGATCCCGAACTCGGCCGGAATGGGCCTGGAGGAGGCGGGCGTCCGGCTGAAGGACTCCGGTCACATCTGGACCGACAAGGTCTCCCGTACCTCCGCCCCCGGCGTGTACGCCGCCGGTGACGTCACGGGCGTCTTCGCGCTCGCCTCGGTCGCCGCCATGCAGGGCCGTATCGCCATGTACCACTTCCTCGGCGACGCGGTGGCCCCGCTCAACCTGAAGACGGTCTCCTCGAACGTCTTCACCGACCCGGAGATCGCCACCGTCGGCTACACCCAGGCCGACGTGGACGCGGGCAAGATCGACGCCAAGGTCGTCAAGCTGCCGCTGCTCCGCAACCCCCGCGCGAAGATGCAGGGCATCCGGGACGGCTTCGTGAAGATCTTCTGCCGTCCGGGCACCGGCATCGTGGTCGGCGGCTGCGTCGTCGCGCCGAAGGCGAGCGAGCTGATCCATCCGATCTCGATCGCGGTCGACAACAATCTGACGGTCGAACAGATCGCAAATGCTTTCACCGTGTACCCCTCCCTGTCGGGCTCGATCGCGGAAGTGGCACGGCAGTTGCACACCCGAAAGGCGACGGGCGAGGCGTAACACCCCGCTCCGGCCCGGCTCCCGCCTGCGGGAACGGTTCGCCGACTCGGACAACCCCCGGCAAGGCGGGACATAGAACGATCAACGACGGGGCCTCCCATACCACTTGGAGGCCCCGTCTGTGCGCATCTTCTGCAATTCGGCGCATAGTGCTGAAAACTATCGGCCGGTCACGTTACTGTCAGTTTCGTGTTCGCTGCAGAACGTCGCCAGTTGATCCTCGAAATGGTGCGAGCCAATGGGGCCGTGTCGCTCCGCGAGCTCGCCCGCGTCGTCCAGACCTCTGAAGTGACCGTACGGAGAGACGTACGGGCCCTTGAGGCAGAAGGACTCCTCGACCGCCGCCACGGCGGTGCGGTGTTGCCGGGCGGATTCACGCGAGAATCCGGCTTCCCGCAGAAATCCCATCTCGCCACAGCGGAGAAGACGGCCATCGCCGACGTCGCCGCGAGCCTCGTCGAAGAGGGCGAGGCCATCGTCGTCGGCGCCGGGACGACCACGCAGGAGCTGGCCCGCCGGCTCGCCCGCGTGCCCGGACTGACCGTCGTCACCAACTCCCTGCTCGTCGCCCAGGCCCTCGCCCACGCCAACCGGGTCGAGGTCGTCATGACCGGCGGCACCCTGCGCGGCTCCAACTACGCGCTGGTGGGCAGCGGGGCCGAGCAGTCGCTCCAGGGGCTCCGGGTCTCCCGGGCGTTCCTCTCCGGGAGCGGACTGACCGCCGAGCGCGGCCTGTCCACGTCCAACATGCTCTCCGCGAGCGTGGACCGGGCGCTCGTGCAGGCGGCGGCCGAGGTCGTGGTCCTCGCCGACCACACCAAGCTCGGCTCCGACACCATGTTCCAGACGGTGCCGACGGACGTCATCACCCGCCTGGTGACCGACGAGCCCCCGGCGCACGACGAGCGGGCCGCCACCGAGCTCCAGGCCCTCGCCGACCAGGGCGTGCAGATCGCCGTGGCCGGTACGGGCACGGCCGCCGGTCCCTCCGGCGGCGACCAGGTCCCTCCGGGCGCCCGGCCCCGCCGTGACATGCCGCTCCCCGTCCAGCGCGGGCGGATGGCGGCCGGTCAGTTCCGGGGGCCGGGCGGCGGAATGGCCGCCGAGACGCTGGAACGCACGGCCCGGGTCGCGGACATGCGCCGCCGCTGACGCCGGCAGGAGCCGGTCGACGCCGGCCGAAGTCGGTCGATGCCGGCCGAAGTCGGTAGGCGTCCGTCGATGCCGGCCGACGTCCGCCGAAGTCGGTCTCGAAGTACCCGAGGGACCCTCCCCCAGGGGTCCCACGCCGTTCCGTACGCGAGTCAGTCCTTCAGTCCCCGCAGCGTCAGCGCGAGCAGGCGGTCCGCCAGCTCCGTGTCCTCCGGGCACTGCTCCGCCGCCAGCGCGATCGCGTTGGTGAGCTGCATCAGGTCGCCGATCGACACGTCGGCCCGCACCTGCCCCGCCTTCCGGGCCCGTTCGAGCAGCCGCTCGCCCGCCGCGCGCAGCGGATCGCTGCACCGCGCCAGGGCCGAACTCCGGTCGTACGAGGCGGACATCAGCGCGTGTGCGAGTCCCCGGTACGCGACCGCGTGGGCGATCAGCGCCCGCAGCCACTCCACCAGCGCCCGGCACGGCGCGTCGGCCTCCGCCAGCTCCCGCGAGCGGTCGAGCAGTTCGGCAAGGGCTTCTTGGAAGACCGCGTTCAACAGGTCGGCGCGGGTGGGGAAATGCCGGTAGAGGGTGCCGATCCCGACCCCCGCGCGGCGCGCGACCTCCTCCAGGGGCGCGTCCGCGCCCTGTTCCGCGAACGCGGCGCGGGCCTCGACGAGCAGTCGCTCGTGGTTGCGGCGTGCGTCGGCGCGCATGAGTGAAGACCCTCCCCTCGGCGAAGGGCCCGCAGGCGGCTGCCTGCGGGCCCTTCGTACGGTACTGCGTGCGACGGTCAGTCCTTGATGTCGCAGATGACGGCGCCCGAGGTGACGGAGGCGCCGACCTCGGCGCTCAGGCCCTTGATGGTGCCGGAGCGGTGGGCGTTGAGGGGCTGCTCCATCTTCATGGCCTCAAGGACGACGATGAGATCGCCCTCCTTGACCTCCTGGCCCTCCTCGACCGCGACCTTCACGATCGTGCCCTGCATCGGCGAGGCGAGGGTGTCGCCCGAGGCGGTCGGGCCGGACTTCTTCGCCGCGCGCCGCTTCGGCTTCGCACCGGCCGCGAGGCCCGTGCGGGCCAGCGTCATGCCGAGCGAGGACGGCAGGGAGACCTCGAGGCGCTTGCCGCCGACCTCGACGACGATCGTCTCGCGGCCCGTCTCGTCCTCGTCCGCCTCGGCGCCGGCCGGGGCGAACGGCTTGATCTCGTTGACGAACTCCGTCTCGATCCAGCGCGTGTGGACCCGGAAGGGGGCGGCGGTGAAGTCGGGGTCGACCACGACGGCCTGGTGGAACGGGATGGCGGTGGCCATGCCCTCGACCTTGAACTCCGCCAGCGCACGGGCGGCACGCTGCAGGGCCTGCTCGCGGGTGGCGCCGGTGACGATCAGCTTGGCCAGGAGCGAGTCCCAGGCCGGGCCGATCACCGAGCCGGACTCGACGCCCGCGTCCAGGCGGACACCGGGGCCGGTCGGCGGGGTGAAGAGGGTGACCGTGCCGGGGGCCGGGAGGAAGTTGCGGCCCGGGTC
>NZ_MWIG01000828.1:0-7846 GCF_002156145.1 Streptomyces sp. NRRL B-24572
TCGCCGCCGCCTGCGCCGCCGAGGCCCTCGCCCTCGCGAGCGTCCTCGCCGCCCGCCTCCCCGTCCCCGGCTTCGACGCGCTCGCCACCCCGGTGCGCGTCCTCGTCGAAGCCTGGGGCCCCGGGGCCGTACCCACCCTCGTCTGCGGCGCCGCCGCGCTCGGCCTGCTGGCCCACGCGACCGGCGCCCTCACACGGGCCTCCGCCCACGCCACCCCGTGAACCCCCTGCTCACCCGCGGAGCCGACGCCGCGGGCGTGCCCCGTCACCTCTCTCATCACCCGCAAGGAGACCGAAGACCATGACCCCTCGAACCCAAGGACCGGCCGGTCGGCACACAGGGGCCGCACGATGAGGGTGCTACTGCTCGGAGCCAACGGCTTCATCGGACGCTTCGTCGCCGACCGGCTGCTCGCCGACCCGGCCGTCCACCTCACCGCGCTCGGCCGGGGCGACGACGCCGACGTGCGCTTCGACCTCGCCTCCGGCAGCCCCGGTGCGCTCACCCGCTTCCTCGACGCCGTCCACCCCGGGGTCGTCGTCAACTGCGCCGGAGCCACCCGCGGCGGCGCCCGCGAGCTGACCCGGCACAACACCGTCGCCGTCGCCACCGTCTGCGAGGCCCTGCGACGCAGCGGCTGCGGGGCCCGGCTCGTCCAGGTCGGCTGCGCCTCCGAGTACGGGCCGAGCCAGCCCGGCTCCTCCACGGCCGAGGACGCGATCCCGCGCCCCGGCGGCCCGTACGGCGTGTCCAAGCTCGCCGCGACCGAGCTCGTCCTCGGCTCCGGGCTCGACGCCGTCGTCCTGAGGGTCTTCTCCCCGGTCGGACCCGGCACGCCCGCCGGCTCCCCGCTCGGCCGCCTCGCCGAGGCGATGCGCCGCGCGATGCAGGCCGGGGACGGCGAGCTCAAGCTCAGCGGCCTCGGCGTGCAGCGGGACTTCGTCGACGTACGGGACGTGGCGCGGGCCGTCCACGCCGCCTCCCTCTCCGCCGCCCAGGGCGTCGTCAACATCGGCACCGGCCGGGCCGTCCGCCTCCGGGACGCCGCCGCCGTCCTCGCCCGGGTCGCGGGCTACGCCGGCAACCTGCACGAGCTGGACGCCCCGCACGGCATCCCGCAGCGCCCGATGATCGGCGCCCCCCGCACCGAGGGGACCATCGCCGAGCAGCTGGCCTCCGCCCCGTACCCGTACCCCGACGGCTGCGGACCCTGGCAGCAGGCCGACGTCCGCACCGCCCGCGACCGGCTCGGCTGGCGGCCCCGGATCAACCTGGAGGAGTCCCTCGCCGACATCTGGATGGAGGCGGCGTGTCGCATCTGACGACGACCACGGCCACCGGGGCCGTCCAGGCGCTCGGCTTCGGCGTCCCCGGCTACGCCCATCCGCTGCTCGCCCCCGTCGAGTGGGGCGAGCTCACCCGCCCCGGGACCCCGCTGCACTGGGCGGTGCTCAACGTGGCGGAGGGCCCGGGAACCCGTCCGGACCCGCACTGTCTGGAGGCGGCGGGGAGGCTCCGCAACGCCGGGGTCAAGGTGCTCGGGCACCTTGACCTGGCGTACGGCTCCCGGCCCTTCGGGGAGCTCGTCTCGGACGCCCACCGCTTCCTCGACTGGTACAAGGTCGGCGGTTTCTACCTGGACCGGGCCCCCGCCGACCGGGCGGACCTGGCCGGGACGCGACGGCTCACCGCGACCCTGGAGGCCGTGCTCGGCGGCGAGGCCCACCTCGTCCTCGGCCACGGCACCCACCCCCACCCGGGGTACGCCGAGGCCGCCGACCAGCTGGTGACCTTCGCCGGCTCCTGGGTGGACTACCGCTGGTCGCAGGTGGCGGAGTGGACCGCCGAGTACACGGAGGCCAAGTTCGTCCACCTCGTCCACGGCGTCCCGCGCACCCACCTCGACGAGGCCCTGCGGATCGCGCGCTGGCAGGGGGCGGGGACGATCTTCTTCACCGACCGCGTCGGCCGTCCGGGACAAAGCGACCAATTCCATACCCTGCCCGGCTACTGGGACGAAATCGTCTCGCGGATTGGACCGGGTGTCTCGGAATGAGAAGGGGCGTGGCAGTGTTACGGGGAGAACAACCGTACTGACATACCGACCACCGGAGTCCCCGTGTCGCTGCCACCCCTGGTCGAGCCGGCTGCCGAGCTCACCGTAGACGAGGTCCGCAGGTACTCCCGCCACCTGATCATCCCGGACGTCGGGATGGACGGGCAGAAGCGGCTGAAGAACGCCAAGGTGCTGTGTGTCGGCGCCGGTGGCCTCGGCTCCCCGGCGCTGATGTACCTGGCCGCCGCCGGCGTGGGCACGCTCGGCATCGTGGAGTTCGACGAGGTCGACGAGTCGAACCTCCAGCGCCAGATCATCCACAGCCAGGCCGACATCGGCCGCTCCAAGGCGGAGTCCGCGAAGGACTCGGTCCTCGGCATCAACCCGTACGTGAACGTGATCCTCCACGAAGAGCGGCTCGAAGCCGAGAACGTGATGGACATCTTCGGCCAGTACGACCTGATCGTCGACGGCACCGACAACTTCGCCACCCGCTACCTGGTGAACGACGCCTGCGTGCTGCTCAACAAGCCGTACGTCTGGGGCTCGATCTACCGCTTCGACGGCCAGGCGTCGGTGTTCTGGTCCGAGTACGGCCCCTGCTACCGCTGCCTCTACCCGGAGCCCCCGCCGCCGGGCATGGTCCCGTCCTGCGCCGAGGGCGGCGTCCTGGGCGTGCTCTGCGCGTCCATCGGCTCCATCCAGGTCACCGAGGCCATCAAGGTCCTGGCCGGCGTGGGCGACCCGCTGGTCGGCCGCCTGATGATCTACGACGCCCTGGAGATGCAGTACCGCCAGGTCAAGGTCCGCAAGGACCCCAACTGCGCGGTCTGCGGCGAGAACCCGACCGTCACCGAGCTCATCGACTACGAGGCCTTCTGCGGCGTCGTGTCCGAGGAGGCCCAGGAGGCGGCGCTCGGCTCGACGATCACTCCCAAGCAGCTCAAGGAGTGGATCGACGACGGCGAGAACATCGACATCATCGACGTCCGCGAGGTCAACGAGTACGAGATCGTCTCGATCCCGGGCGCGCGTCTGATCCCGAAGAACGAGTTCCTGATGGGCAGCGCCCTCCAGGACCTTCCCCAGGACAAGCGGATCGTCCTGCACTGCAAGACGGGTGTCCGCAGTGCGGAAGTCCTCGCGGTGCTCAAGTCCGCGGGCTTCGCGGACGCGGTCCACGTCGGCGGCGGCGTGATCGGCTGGGTCAACCAGATCGAGCCCGAGAAGCCGGTCTACTAGGACATGCGGAAGGCCCCGGACCGTCGATGCGGTCCGGGGCCTTCCGCATGCGCGGATCGGTCACTTCTTGCAGACCGTGCCCGAGGCCGGGACCTTGCCCGCGAGCAGGTACTCGTCCACCGTCTTCTTCACGCACGCGCTGCCGCCGTTGTACGCGCCGTGGCCCTCGCCCTCGTACGTCACCTCCACGCCGACGCCCTTGCCGAGCGCGTCCACCATCGACCGGGCGCCCTCGTACGGCGTCGCCGGGTCGCCGGTGTTCCCGACGACGAGGATCGGCGCCGAGCCGGGCGCCGAGACGTCCGGATGCTCCCAGAGCCCGGGCACCGGCCACTGCGCGCAGCTCGCGAGCGCCCAGCCCATGTAGTCGCCGAAGACGGGGGAGGCCTCGCGGAACTTGCCGAGCCGCTCCTTCGCCTGCCCGAGGGTGTAGCGCTCCTTGAAGTCCACGCAGTTGATGGCGGCGTTCGCGGCCTGGATGTTGCTGTAGGAGCCGTTCTCGCCGCGCCCGTTCATCGAGTCGGACAGGGCGAGGAGCAGCGCCCCGTCGCCGCCGTCGGCCGCGTCGAGCCCCTGCTCCAGATACGGCCAGAACTTCTTCGAGTACAGGGCCTGCGCGATGCCGTTGGTGGCCTGCGTCTGGGTGAGTTTCCGGTCGCCGATGCCGGCGATCGGCTCCTTGTCGAGGGCCGTGAGGAGGTTGGTGATCCCCGCCTCGATCTCGGCGACGGTGCTGCCGGGCAGGGTGCACTCGTCGCCGCGGTCGACACAGTCCCGGGCGAAGTTGTCCAGCGCGAGCTGGAAGCCCCTCGCCTGGCCGAGGGCGCCGTCCTCGACGCCCGCGTCCGGGTCGACGACCGCGTCGAAGACGGCCCGGCCCACGTTCTTCGGGAACATGTGGGCGTAGACGCCGCCGAGTTCGGTGCCGTACGAGATGCCGAAGTAGTGCAGCTTCTCGTCGCCGAGGACCTGGCGCATCAGGTCCAGGTCCCGGGCCGCGTTCTCGGTGCCGACGTGCGGCAGGGCCGCGCCCGCGTCGCGCTCGCAGCCCTGCGCGTACCGCTTCTGCGCATCGGACAGCGTCCGCTCCTCCGCGGTGTCGTCGGGCGTGAAGTCCAGGGCGTAATAGGCGTCCAGTTCCTTGTCGGTGGCGCACTCGACGGGGTCGCTGCGGCCGACCCCGCGCGGGTCGAAGGAGACCAGGTCGTAGCGGGTGCGCAGGCTCTCGTAGTCGGAGGCGAAACCGGGCAGGCCGGTGATGCCGGAGCCGCCGGGCCCGCCGAAGTTGAAGACGAGCGAACCGATCCGCTTCGCGCTGTCACGGGCCTTGGCCCGGATGAGGGCCAGCTCGATGGTCTCGCCCTCCGGCACCGACCAGTCCAGCGGCGCCTGGAGGAAGGAGCACTCCCAGGGGGTGCCCCCGGGCAGCGGGGAGGGCGGGGCCCCGCCGCCCTCGGCGGCGGACGGTGCCGGGCACGGCGCCCAGGACAGCTTCTGCGTCGTCAGCGCCGAGAGCCTGCCCGTGCCGCTCGGCTTCACCGGGGCCGCCGCACTGTCTCCCCCGTCCGAGCACCCGGCGACGAACAGCACGGCGGTGGCGGTCAGCAGAGCGGCGCGCTGGGCGGCGGAGATCGGCATAGGCCCATCGTGGGCCGCCGCCCCCGCCCCCGCGCGGGACGGGGGGCCAAGCGGGTGGCGTACTACAGGGCTTCCCGCTTGGTCAGCCAGTTGAAGCAGAGCCACCCCGGCAGCACCGGGATCCACAGCGTGAGCAGGCGGAACAGGAGCACCGCCGGGGTCGCGACCTCCAGCGGCAGGCCCACCGCCACCAGGCCGAAGGTGAGCGCGCCCTCGACCGCGCCGACGCCGCCCGGCGTCGGCGCCGCCGAACCGAGCGCGTTGCCCGCGAGGAAGACGACGGCCACGCTCGCGTAGCTGAGCGTCTGGCCCTCGTGCGCGAAGGCCCGGATGGAGGCGTCCAGGCAGAGCACGAAGACGCCGGTGAGGAGCAGCATCCCGCCGATGCCCGTCGCCAGCTTCATGGGCCGCTGGAGCACGTCCAGCATGCGCGGCACCACGCCGGCGAACAGCGAGCGCAGCCGCGTCGACACGAACTTGCGCATGAACGGGATCGCCGTCACCACCAGGACGAGCACCGCGACCGTCAGGAGTCCGGCGATGACCGTCCTGGACGGGGTGAAGGACTGCGACTTCTCCGTGCCCGTCAGATAGCCGAAGGACAGCAGGAGCAGGATGTGCGCCCCGAGCTGGAAGAGCTGCGAGGCGCCGACGCTCGCGACCGCGAGCCCCGGGCGCACGCCCGTGCGCTGGAGGAAGCGGGTGTTGAGCGCGACGCCGCCGACCGCCGCCGGGGCGACGATCTTCACGAAGGAGCCGGCGACCTGCGCCGCCACCGTCCGCCAGAACCCGACCCGCTCCGGCACGAAGCCGAGCAGGGCCATCGCCGCCGCCACGTAGCTGAGCGCCGAGAACAGCACCGCGGCCGCCACCCAGCGCCAGTCCGCCTCGCTGACCGTCGACAGCGGCGTACGGGCGATCTGCGAGAGCAGGAAGTACGCGGCGACCGCGCCCGCGATCAGGCTGACCAGGGTCCGCGGCTTGATCCGCTCCAGACGGACCGGCTCCACCGGAGCCTGCGGGCGGATCAGCAGCACCTGCTGCCGGATCTGCGCGAGCAGGTCCTCCTCGCGGGCCTCGTCGAGGGCGGTGTCCAGGGCCCGCTTCTCGGCCTTCTTGTCCGCCTTCTTCTCGGCCTTCGTCTCCGCCCGTACGGCCTTCTTGTCGGCCGCCGCCTCGGCCTTGGCGAGCTCCCGCTCGTGCTTGGCCGCCTCCGAGGCCGCGAGCACGGCCTCCCGCTCCCGCGCGGACCGCTCCCGTGCCAGTTTCCGCAGCGTCGCGCGCGTGGAGCGGCTCAGCGCGATCGGCTGGAGCAGCGGCAGACAGTCGGCGACGCTGTCCGGGCCGAGCACCTCGACGGCCGCGGCGACCGCCCGCTCCGCCCCGACCCGCAGACCGAGGGTGGTGAGCAGCTGGGCGATGTCCATCCGCAGGACCAGGTCGCCGGCCGCGATCTCGCCGCCCCGCAGATCGGTGAGGATCACCCTGCCGGAACGATCCACCAGGATCGCGTCCCCCGTGAGCCGGCGGTGGGCGATCCGGCGCGACTGCAGCGCCCGGACCTGCCGCCAGGCGCTGTGGACCAGCTCGTCGGTGATCTCGGAGTCGTCGAGCGAGTCCAGGCTCCGGCCGCCGGTGTGCTCGTACACGAGCATCACGGCGTCGGGGCCGAGCTCCGAGGTGGCGATCAGCTTCGGCGCGTTCGCCCCGGCGGCGATCGCCGCGTACGCGAGGAGCGCCTCCTGCTCCAGGGCCTGGCGCAGCGAGACGATGGAGCGGCGGGTGGTGATCGTCCGCAGGGTGATCCGCCGCCACGCGCGGTAGAAGAAGCCGTGTGCCTGCTGCTCGCGGTCGACGACGGTGACGTCGAGCGGCGGCCCGTCCTCCAGGGTCACGATGTAGCGGCGGCCCCGGTCGGCGCTGTCCGCCGAGTCGGGCACGCCCTCGGCGCGCAGCGCGGTCACCGGCCGGAAGCCGACCCGGCGCAGGCCGGCGAGGAGGGTCTGCCCGGTGGGCCGGACGTTCGGCGAGCCGACGGCGTAGAGCGTGCCGTACGCGACCGTCCAGCCGATCAGTACGGTCAGGATGATCGAGAGGGCGGTGGTGTAGCCGGCCACCAGCATCGTGAACGCGTCGAGCAGCAGCACCACCCAGAGCGACACCCGCCAGCGGGGTCTGCGGGCCATGCCGACGGCGGTCATGTACGCGATCACCGGCGCGAGGTAGTTGTGCACCGGGTCCGTGAGCCCGCCCCCGGACTGCGGCTGGGTCAGCGCGTCCTGGATCGTGCCGGGCGCGGCCTGGGCGACCCAGAGGTCGGTGGCGAGGGTGACGCCGTGCGCCAGGACGGCGGCGAGGACGCCGTCGGCGATCCGCAGCCCGTCGCGTTTGATCAGCCGCTCGATGGCGAAGGCGACCGGTACGAGCAGGACGGCGATGGACGAGACGAGACCGGCGATCTTGACGAAGACGTCCGGGGTGCCGGTCGCGCCCTTGTTGATGTCCTGTTCGAGACCCGAGGTCGTGGCGTGGGCGAACGCGGCGACGGCGATGACGAGCCCGATGGCGAGCACGCCGACGAGCAGCCGCATCAGGTCGGAGGGCCGGTGGACGCGGGCGGCGAGCAGCGGCTCGTCACCGGAGACCCGCTCGGGCACGTCGGGCTGCGCCCCCTCGGGAGGCTGCGTGTCCTGCCCCATCACCATGTCCGTCTCTGCCTGCGCGTCTTGTCGTTCTTGTGCTCGTTCTTGTTCTTGTACGTGTCGCTCTTGATCTCGTATCACCAGTCACCGCCCGGACGATGGTGGCACGAAGAGCTGCCGCGCGGAGGCATCAGGGCCATGTCGGTGCGGTGAGGCAGGATGGGGCGGATGAGCATGGAGGAGCCCATGGGGGAGACCGACGGGGGGA
>NZ_MWIG01000829.1:0-2309 GCF_002156145.1 Streptomyces sp. NRRL B-24572
GTACGGGGGTCGACGGGGGCGCCGCGGGGGTGAGGGACCGCTATCGTTGTGAGCGACGACACACGGAGGATCGCATGACGACCATAGAGGTGGACGGGGACGTCCACAGCGCCTGGGACGTCCTGGACGGCGTCAACCTGCCCGACGGCTACCGCGTCGAAATCACAGACGGAAAGATCATCATGACGCCGCAGAGCGAGGACCAGTCCGACGTCCTGATCGAGGCCGGCCCGCAGATCAAGAAGCAGCTCGCCGGGCACGGCAAGGTGCTCTCGGACGTCATGATCGACTTCCCTTCGAGCCTCTGGGGTTACGCCCCCGACCTGGCCATCGTCGCCCCCGGGGCAGAGCGCAACATTCGCGGCCGGTTCGAGTGGCACAGCCTGGAGGCCGTCCTTGAGGTCGTCTCCAAGAGCACACGGGACATCGACTTCGAGAAGAAGTACCGGATGTACGCCGAGTGCGCGATCCCGATCTACGTGATCATCGACCCGACCGACAACACCTGCACGATCCACAGCCGCCCCACCCGTCGAGGCAGCTACGACGACCAGGAGACGATCGCCTTCGGCGCGGACCTGATCCTCCCCCTCGAAGGCCGCGAGATCGTCGTGAAGACGGACGGATTTCCGCGCTCCGAGGGCTGAGCGCGCCACACACCTGCGTCAGTACGAGGGCTTCGGCGGCGAACCGCCCCTGCCGGGCACCACCGAGGCCGCCGACCGTTTCGTCCGGGCCTCCTACTACGTGGACCGGCTGCCGCCGGCCGACACCCCGGCCCGTGCCTACGCGGCGCTCCTGAGCGTCATGCGGAACGCCGCCCAGCCGTTCGGGACCCCCGACCCGGCCCGGCCGAACATCTCGTCGACGATCTGGCGCACCCTCGCGGACCTGACCAACGGGGTGTACGCCTTCGAGTCCTCGTTCTCCCCGGACATCGTCTGGACCCGGCTCGACGCGCTCGACTTCGACCGGGCGGCGCGGCTCGACCTCTCGGTGGAGGGGCTGCTCGGGGACGTCGGCGATCGCTACGAGCCGACCGAGCCGTTCGAGTTCGCGTCGGCGTAGGCGTCGCCTCAGGCGTCAGGCGTCAGACCCGTCGCCGCGAGGACCGCGTCGACCGTCTCCTCCACCGTCTGGTCCGCGTTGTCGATCCAGACGCCCTCGCCCGAGAGTTCCGCGCGCATGGCCTCGTCCAGGAAGGCCCAGTTCGTCGTCAGCTTCTTGTGGCGGGCGTTGTTGCGCTCCCAGGCCTTGTCCGGGCCCGGGGCCAGGATCACCACGTGGAGCGGGACCGCCTGGGCATGGGCGCGGTAGAAGTCCAGGTGGGAGCGGCGTACGACCACGTCGTCGAGGACCGGCAGGAAGCCGGCCGCGGCGAAGCTGCCCGCGAGCAGGCAGCCGTTGCGGGCGCGCAGCAGGATCTGGCGGTCCGCCTCCGGGTCGCCGTCCGGGGTCGGCCAGTGGCAGCCCTGGACGATCAGCTCCTGGAGGTGGTCGACCTCGATGTGCGCGGCGCGGGCGAAGCGCGCCGCGAGGGCCGCCGCGACCGTCGACTTCCCGCTGCCGGGGATCCCTGCCAACAGCACGGTACCGGGGGCGGGTTCGACGCTGTCGACGATGACGTTCTCGAAGGTCATGCGGGAGCGGTACCTCTCAGCGGCGGCGTACGGTCACAGGGGCGTCACACAGTAGCCCGGCCTCCCCGGGGAGTTCACCTGGTATTCGGCGTGCAGGATGTAGTCCTCCGGCCCGCAGGAGGCCTCGTCCGCCACGCGGTACTCGGCGCCCGTCGAGCCGCAGTCCACCTTCAGGAGCGACTGCTCGGGCCAGTCGGCGGTGTTGCGGACGCAGTCGCCGACGGAGAGCCCGACCCGCTCGCCGTCACCGTCGGGGCCCGCGATCAGCCCGATGAGCAGGAGCGTCGGGATCGCGGCCGCGAGAAGCGCGAACGGGGTCAGCACCAGCATCGCGGGCGCACGGCGCAGCACCCGCCGGCCCGGGTCCAGGGGCGGGCGCCAGGCGCCGTGCGGCTCGGGCAGGCGGTGGAACGCGGCGCGGGCACCGAGGACGTTGCCGAGCACGACGAACGGCGTGACCAGCAGCGAGAGCACGCCCCACCAGCCGGTCACCAGGGTGTCGGAGGTCATCTTCCGGTAGACGGCGAGACCGCAGGTGCGGCAGTAGACGCCGCGCCGGGTGACCGTGCGCATGATGACGATCATGCCCTGGTGCGCCCGGACCGTCGCCGCCGCCGCGGGCTGCGCGCCGCAGACCTCGCATCCGTGCGGGGCGGGGGCGTTGGGGGG
>NZ_MWIG01000083.1:0-14807 GCF_002156145.1 Streptomyces sp. NRRL B-24572
TCGTCGAAGAGCAGGACGCCGTTGCACAGAAGGCTCCACCCCTGCTCGGGGTGATGGGCCGAGAGACGGGCCGCCTCACGGTCTGCGGAGTCGGCGCTCGGGCACGGGGGTTGGTGCTGACACATGGTGGGAGTCCTTGTGGGTACGGCAGGAGACGGGAGCGGTGGACGAGCAAGCCAGCGGCTTCCGGTGGTCAGTTCCCGGGGGGCCCGAGCGGAGATTGCGGAGCGCTCGGAGGCCGGGAGGAGCCAGGGAGCCAGACGGACGTTCGCTTTACTCCGTGCGTCGTGCGGCTATCAGTGGCAGGAATGAGCCGTGGGTGGCTCGGTCGCGTAGGGATGTGACGCGTGCGGAAATCGCTCAGTTCTAGGGGAGCCGGCGAGTGCGTGCAGAATCTCCGTGATGCACTCGGCCATGGGCTGTTGGGTGTCCACGACGATCTTCGGAGCCAGAATCGAACCCGTGCTCCTGGCATCTCCCGGGGGCCCTTCAGTGTCCTGGTGGGCCTTTTGAGCGGGATCCTCCGACACAGGGGCTGTGCGGATGCATTCGATGACGTGAAGCCGGTGGCCTATACCGCCGGCGAGATGCCGGAGCGCTCGCACATCGCGGGCCCATGTGAGGGGATGAGCATCGAGGACTACCGGGGAAGTGGGGCGCTGGTGGAGATTCCACACCGCGGCCTGCAACAGCCACTCGTAGAGGCGGGCCGCTTGCTCGTGCGAGGTGGTCCGGGACGTAGGGAACAGCACGGTTCGCAGTTGGGCGAGGTCGAGCAGGACCCCGCCGATGACGATCGCGAGATGCCTGGCCAATTCCGACTTGCCCGTACGCGGCCGACCGCCGATGGCGACGATCACCGCGCCTCCGCAGCCGTGCATCCGATCGAGGCGACCTCGGGCTTACGAGCGGGTACCTCCGCCTCGCCCGGCCAGCGGAAGAAGGCCCACACTCCCTTGCCGACAACCTCTCCGTCACGTGTCGCGGGAGCAGCCGTCCAGTGGTCGGCAATCGCGGAGACGAGCCGGAGACCGCGCCCACCGTCCGCGGTGTCGGGCCGGAACACCGGCGCGGGGACCTTCGGCGAGTTGTCGGTCACCAGGATGCCGAGTGCCGCGCCGGGTTTGACGGAGAGCGACAGCCCGAGCGTCTCGGTCTCGTCCGCTGGCCGAGTTCGACCATGAAGCACGGAGTTCGTCACCAGCTCGCTGGCCACGAGAAGGACGCGGTCCGTCAGCTCGTCTTTGCGGCTGAATCCCCAGCCCAAGAGCTCTTCCTGGAGGAACTGCCGCGACTGGGGCACGGCCTGTTCCGAGTTCGCGAGCTGGATCGTAGCCAGTTCCGCCTCGACATCGTGCGCCAGGACAGCGAGGAACTGCCCGCTCTTCCGAGTCGACGTCATTGAGCGCACCCCCAATCCTGGATGGCGGGTGCCGCCGGCCGATGTCCGGAGCGCGGCGGCACCCGCGGGCTCACGAGCCAGGACCGTCAGGTGTCGTGGCCGGCGAGCGGTTTGTGGTCTCGGGAAGCCCGAGGGGGGCAAGAGTTGCCCTCGTGCACCAGGAGCGGCAACCGTGACGGTTCACGTATACGTGACTGGCTTGCGTGACGCTTCACGTATTTCCAGGGCCGTACTTGACGGAGCCGCGTTTTTTTGACGCAGAGCGGACGGCATGTCAGTACGCTGGTCGGCGAGTTCGAAGGGAATCAACTCCATGCGACCTGGCCCTGGACCTCATCGTCCGTCCTGCGCAAAGCGGTTACGTGAGAGCGGTGCCGAACGCGGACACTCAACCGACGAGATCGCCCGCACGATTCAGGCGCACTGCTCCGTCTCCCCCTTGCGCGCACAACGTCTGGCCAAGGGTCTTACCCTGGCCGAGGCAGCGGACCAGATCCGCGAGCTCGTCTCTCACCTGAATAGGGCCCCCCGGGTCACCGTGGAACAGCTGCGGCTCTGGGAAACGGGAGGGCATCAACCGCTTCGCTCCACCGTGCTCGTGCTCGCCGCCTTCTATGGCTGCTCGCCCAGTGATCTTGGCCTGGAAGACACCGAGGCTGTCGCCGGCATCGTCTTCCGGGCAGAGTCCCGGCATGTGCACCGCGCCGAGGTCACCCCCATGTCCGCCATCGGCGAGTGGATCCCGACGGCTGCCGAGCACCTCTCGCACAGGGTCGACGCCGCGCGGCGTGCGGTGGACCGTACCCTCGCCTCCGCGACGGTCAACTCCAGCCAGCTGGACCACATCGACGAGATGGTCCTTTGGGCCAGCCAGGAGTACATCTCCACCCCGCCGGCCCTGATGCTCACCCGCCTTCTGGACCTGCTTGCCGAGGTCGAGGAGCTGGCCGCATGCCGACAGCCGGCCGTCGTCCAAGTTCGGCTCTCGGAGCTGACGGCGATGCTTTCCACTCTGACTGCCGACGCGCTCATGAAGCTCGGCGACCTCACGCGGTCGCGATCTTGGTACGCCACAGCGCGTACCGCTGCGGACGACAGCGGAAACTCGGAGCTTCGAGCCCGCGTCAGGGCTCAGGCGGCGATGCTGCCCTTCTACTACGGTCCGGTCGCCAACGCGGTGAGTCTGTGCCGGGAGGCCAGGGTGATCAGTAGTAGAGCACGAACCAGTGCCACGCACGCCTTCGCGGCGGCGGCCGAGGCTCGGGCCTTGGCTAAGCTCGGCGCCGAGGCCGAGGCCGAGGCCGCACTGCGCTACGCGACGAAGGTGTTTGAACAGTTCGGCGGAGACTCGGCGGACGATGCCTTCGCCTTTCCGGAGCGCCGCTACCTGCTCTACAAGAGCGGGACGCTGACCGCTCTCGGGCACACGCGCGAGGCCCGCCAAGTCCAGGAGCAGGCGCTCGTCCTCTACCAGGACAAGACAGGGATCGATCCTGCCCTCCTCCGGCTTGAAGCAGCCATCTGCTACGCGCGGGACCGAAGCCCTGACGAAGCGTGCCAGCTGGCCGGCGCTACCTTCCTGCGGATGGACCCCGCCCACCGCACACCGATCGTGGAGGAAAGAGCCCGCGAGGTTGTACAGGTCCTTCCGGCGGTGATACGGACAGGCCGGGCGGCGCGCGAGCTTCTTGAGATCATCGAGCTTCCGCCAGGCCGGATGTGACAGGACGGGCCCGTGTCGGTAAGCCTGTGCGACATGACAATCACGCCGGCCCCGGGTGGGTTCGACGAGTTCGAGATGTACCAGGTACTAGAGCGGGCCTGTGCGAAGGCCGGCCTCGACAACCGTGATGCGCGTCTCCTGCGCGGTCACACCAACGCAGTTCTCCTCCTGGAGAAGGAGCAGGTGGTGGCCAAGATCGCCCGGAAGGGAACCGACGTCGAGAGCGTCGCGCGCACGGTGACCTTCGTACGCTGGCTCATCGAAGCAGGCTTTCCCACCGTCCCTCTCCACCTTTGCGATCAGCCGTTGATCGTCAACGGGCACGCTGTCACCTTCTGGACCTACCTGCCACAACCAGAGCACCCGGTGGCGGCCGGGCAGCTGGCCGGTCCCCTCAAGGCGCTCCACTCGCTGCCTCCACCCCCGATCGCCCTTGCCGAGCACGACAACATCCGTGCGATCCGCCGCTCACTGACCGCGATCACATGTCTCCCGGCCGCAGCCATCCGATACATGGAGGAGGAGGCAGACCGACTCGAGGGGGCATTGAGGGGAGTCGACTTCGCGCTTCCCCCCGGGCTGATACAGGGCGACCCACAGCACCGAAACGCGTTGCACACCACTGACGGATCTGCGGTGCTGTGCGACTGGGACACGGTCGCCCATGGTCAGCCGGAATGGGACCTCGTCACGGTCGAAGTCCACTGTCGGCGGTTCGGCTACGGCCAAGCTCACTACCAAGCCTTCGCGAGCGCCTACGGGTGGGACGTAACGAAGTGCGCTGGCTACTCGGTGTTGCGTGATATTCGAGAGCTGCGCATGATCACCACTAACGCACGGAAAGTGCGACATGCTCCTGACTCTTTGAGCGAGATCCAGCGGCGAGTCGACGGGCTCAGCAGGAGGGACACGCAGCTCCCGTGGAACATCCTCTAGCGCTTGGCCTGGAACCCTGCTGCCCCGGTTGCCGAGGCGGACTGCCCCCGAAGGTCGTACGGGCTGCGGAGCTTGATCGCGCCAATCCTGTCACGCGGACTTGATCTCGCCCTCCCGCAGCGGAAGCCTGCGCAAGAGTTGGCAACCAGCTTGCTGTGGGAGGGAACCGTGGTACCAGACTTCGCGGCTTTGCTGAGGAGCGCTGAGCGCTCGGCCGTTCACCTGGAGATGCGCGACTCCTACATGGCGGACCCGATGTTCGACGCATGGCGGGAGGGCCGCCAGATCGAGCTCCCGGACGAGTACGGGGAGTGGCGCGCTCTGGTTGAGGAGACCGTTGCGCGGGGGGTGAGCGTGCGGCGGGCCCGTATCGTCTCCGAGCCGGTGACCGAATACATCCGCTGGGAGCACTCGCTCACCAGTCCGCACAACCTCGCCTCTGGCGAGACAGTCCGCTGGCTCCCGCGTCGGCTCGCCTCCGACCTCATGCTGCCCGGCAACGACCTCTGGCTGATCGACGGCCGTCTCGTGCTGTTTCACTGGTTCACCGGTGATGGCGGGTGGGCGGGACACGAGTTCAACGAGGACTCGGACACGGTCAAGATGGTGATCGCCTCGTTCGAGGCCGTCTGGGAACGGGCCATCCCGCACGAGAAGTTTGCGATCTAGCCTTACCGTCCCACCCTCACCGGACTCCAGCATGGCGTCTGCGCGCCGTCTTACCGCCTCGGCAGGCTCACGGTGTCCACAGAGGGGAAACTCGGTGTGGCGTGGACGCGTCGGCAAGCAGAGATGTCACGCCCTGGGGAACACCGAGCTGCCTCAGAGCCCAGTCGAGAGCATCGGCTTCGACATCGCACATTCTGGCTATCAGGTTGGTTTGTTCAGGCAGGATGATTCGCCGGGGGATCACGATCGTCTCCCGGACCCGGTCGAGGGGCAGCCCCCGTCGGAAACCCTGTGCGGCGGGGCGGAGGGCGTCCTCGTTGGGCGGAAGCGGCAGGCGTCGGCGGGCCGCGTTCGAGACGACGATCCCGGCGACGTGGACGTACTCCGCTAGGAGCGGCCCCAACAGGTCCGCGAGCGCATCGGTCTTGGCGGCGAGTGACATCTCGGCGAAGGGCGTCGGGAAGTGGAAGAGACCGCTGTGGTCCTCCACCCAGATCCAGGCGGTGCCTGCCCCTGCCGTTTTGGCGCACTTGCCGTGCACCTTGTCCAGGAGCCGCCTGCCCTGGTCGCTCTCCACGGTGGCCCCAGTCAGGGTGGTGCCCTGGGGAGCCGTGCCGGGGCGTACGGTCAGCCGCCTCCCGGCGCTGCTGAGGACATCGACCGCGGCCTCCAAGGCCGCGCACTGTTGGGCGGCCTCCTCGGTCCGATTCTTCCAGGTCTCGAAGTCGCCGCCGCTGAGGAGTTCGGGGAGGTCACCTTCCCAGTAGATGTCACGGCCCCTGTCCAGGGCGAAGAGATGAGCCCGGACGTTCTCGCGGAACCTCTCGTAGTCCTGGAACTTCTGATCCTCGGCAAAGGTGACGACCTCGATGAAGACGGGGCCGATACGAACATCGCCGGGGCCGCCACTGGCTTTCGCCGGCTCCAGCTCGACCCTGAGTCCGTGGGCCGCCCCCATGAGTGCGAGCCGGGCCTGTGTCTGGGAATGCAGGAACCGGGACAGGGTGACGTCGCAGCGTGCATCCCGCTTGACCGAGGCTATGCCCGGCACCGCGGCTTCCTCCAGATAGGCGTATGCGGCCCACCACCGCACTGCTTCCACCCATGCTCCCGAGGCGGCTCCGTTCATGAACTGGAGCACCGGGGCGTGTCGGCCCAGACCGACGAAGGTGTCGCTGGCTCGACCCGGGGCGGGGGAGGGGACCACGGCCTTGGGCAGCCAGCGGCTGTTGAAGAACGCGGTGAGGCCGGCCACGGCGCGTGCGGTCACCTGATGACCTGCGGGGGACAGGTAGCCGGCACCCTCCGGACAACCGAACCACGCCTCCCAGTCGATCGCCCGGCGGCCCTGGTCGATCGCCCGCCATATCTCTTCGTCACGAGGGTGCATGCCCGTGATCATGACGCATCCGCAGGCGAGGATGCGGGGATTTTCCCGAACGTTCGGCGCTTCCTCCCGGCTGGCCCTGGACCAGTCCCTCGTCCGGTCCGCATTACAGCAAAATCGGACAGCGACTGCGGATCGCGACCGGTGCCCCCCCGAATGCTCATTTGCAGCGACTTCCTATCGCGCCCAAAGTGGCCGACTTCCCGGCGGGGTGGTAGCGGGCATTCGCTTACGGCAGACGAGAATTGACGGCAAGAGACTGGAACCTAGGCCGGGAGCATGTCAACGTACAACATCCCGAAAACGCCAAGGCGGGCGAGGAGGTGCTCGACAGGAAGGGAGGGAGAGATTGCAATCCCAGACTTGTTCGATTGGCGGCCTGGAGTGGTTCCTGCATAGGAGGTCCGTATGGCTGGGGTCGCGACCGCGCAGTTCTCGTGCATATTGCAGCGCGCCCGGGCCGCGAGGAGGCGCGTGGCCCGTGCCGTGAGTGTTCCGGAGGGCCGCGTAGCGCGAAATCTGGATCGTCTAGTAGCTGACGGTTTGCTGGTGCTCGTTGCAGATGGTGCCTCACCGGCCCTGAGCTCGTACCGGTTGGTTTCCTGACGGAAACCTATCCGAGGTACTGCGAGCTCATCGGCGGGGCGCGCGGAACATAGCCGATGATCGCCGGTTAGCCAAACCGGCGATCGTCAGGACCATTCAGGTGTTCGCATCCGGCTGTGCTTGGCGGTGGAGCCGTAGTGGACGTGGGCTGCCCGTGCCCGTTCTCTTTCGTCTCTCACAGGAAGCGCTCCATGCCTACACGATCGCTGCTCGCTCCCTCAGCTGTGCCTGACCCCGTCAGCGCTGGCCGCGCCTGCTTTCTCAACGTAAAGGATGCCGCCGCGTACCTCGGCATATCACCGCACACCCTCTATGTCTGGCGGCATCGACGGCAGGGCCCGCCGAGCTTTCGCATGGGCCCTCGTGGTCGCGTCATGTATCGGCGGACAGCCCTCGACGCCTGGATCCATGACCAGGAACGTGCGGACTCTCGCTCTAACCCTGCTTTGAACCCACTCAGCGCGGCTCCGCAGCGACGTCGGAACCCCGGTGCTTGACGCATCGAATGTTGTCGGACGCGTTCGTACCCTCTTGAAAGGAGACTTGTTTGGCGGGCTATATCGAGGATCGGTGGCTCAAGAAGAAGAAGGATCCGGCCACCGGGAGAAGGGAGAAGACCGCTCGCTACGGTAAGGGAAAGCGGTACAAGGTCGCTGGCATACCTGGGGTGCGAGACCGATCCTTTGATGTGCTGGAGGATGCCAAGGCGTGGCTTCGCCGGGCGGCCACGGACGAGGAGCGAGGCGAGTTCGTAGACCCGCGCGACGGGTCCATCACGCTGGCCGAGTACATCGAGACGCACTGGGCACCAGGGCGAGGCGGTGCTCCGAAAACCCAGGACAGTCAGGAGCGTAGGTGGCGTCTCCATATCGTCCCGCACCTGGGCCAGCTTCCGCTCAGGAGCATCGCCGCAACGGATCTGCGCGCGTTCATAACCAAGCTGGAGTCGACAGTCTCGTCAGTCGACTACCAGCGCGGCATCCTGTCCGAGCTTTCCTCCATCCTGGAAGCGGCCGTCGACGACAAGCGCCTCGCGCGCAACCCCATGCACGCGAAATCCGTGCGGTGGCCCAAGTCGTCACGGGAGCCGCGCGACGCGTGGCCGATGGACACGGCACTGCGAGTCCGCGATGCCATCAGCGAGCGCAACAGGATCGCCGTCGTAGTCGGCCTGGGGTGCGGACTCCGCCAGGGGGAGGTCTTCGGGCTCAGTCCCGAGGACATCGACTATGGACGCGGGTTGCTGCACGTTCGGCGCCAAGTACAGGCGATTCACGGAAGGCTGTACTTCGCCCTGCCGAAGGGGAAGAAGGTCCGCACGGTGGATCTGCCCCCCTCGGTAGCCGAGGAACTCAAGCGTCACATCGAAGCGTTCCCGCCGGTAGGAGTGGAGCTGCCGTGGGGGAAGCCGGAGGGAGAGAGGAAGAAGTTCTCCCTGCTGCTCACCACGCGCTTCGGCAACGCTGTCGCGGTGAACACATGGAACACCTACACCTGGAAGCCCGCCTTGGCCAAGGCGGGCGTCATCCCGCCGCGCGCCGAGGGGGCGAAAGCCTGGCAGTGGGCGGCGGCCCCGAAGGACGGCTTCCATGTGCTTCGGCACACCTACGCCTCGATCATGTTGGAAGCCGGAGAGTCCGTCGTGACCCTGGCTCGGTGGCTCGGACACTCCTCGCCTGCGATCACTCTCGGTTACTATGCTCACTTCATGCCGGAGGCCGGCAGCAAGGGGCGCGGCACCATCGACGGTCTGCTTGGGGAGCGCAGGGGATCAGCTTGCTAGCCGAAACTCCCCAGATTCTCCCCAGCGCTGTTGACCGGTGATCCCTGCCTCTACGCTCCGGAGAAGTCCTCCGTGGATTGCAAGGCTGAAGAGATGGGTGGCCTGGGAAAGTGTTGCAAGAGGTCGTAGCGACCCGCTATGTCACGCCCTTGCGTGAGGGCGGCTCGCTCCCCGGGATCGTCGAGGCCGACGACCTCGGAACGTACGTCATGAAATTCACCGGCGCGGGCCAGGGCCGCAAGACCCTGGTCGCCGAGGTCATCTGCGGGCAGCTCGCCCGCCGGCTCGGCCTGCGGGTGCCGGAGCTCGTCACCATCCAGCTCGACCCGGTCATCGGGCTCTCCGAGCCCGACCAGGAGGTGCAGGAGCTGCTCAAGGCGAGCGGCGGGCTCAACCTGGGCATGGACTTCCTGCCCGGCTCGCTGGGCTTCGACCCGCTCGCGTACGAGGTCGACCCGAAGGAGGCCGGGAAGGTCGTCTGGTTCGACGCGGTCATCAACAACGTCGACCGGTCCTGGCGCAACCCGAACATGCTCGTCTGGCACGGCGACCTGTGGCTCATCGACCACGGCGCCACCATGATCTGGCACCACAACTGGCCGGGCGCCCAGGCCTCCGCCGCCAAGCCGTACGACGCCTCCGACCACGCGCTCGCCCCCTTCGGCCCGGACATCGCCGCCGCGGCCGCCGAGCTCGCCCCGCTCGTCACCCGCGAGCTCCTGGAGGAGGTCGCCGCCGACGTCCCCGACGAGTGGCTCGTCGACGAGCCCGGCTTCGACGGCACGGACGAGGTGCGCGCCGCCTACGTCTCCGCGCTGCTGCCGCGCGCCGCCACCATCCACGAGCGGATCACGCTCGGACCGCGCACCGAGGGCCGGCCGCAGCAGCCGCCCGGCTGGCTCGCCGAGCGTCTCGCGCCCCGGAAGCACTCCACCGAGAAGGACAGCACGACGTGACCGACCGCGATGTCTTCGAGTACGCGCTGCTGCGCGTCGTGCCGCGGGTGGAGCGCGGTGAGTGCTTCAACGCGGGAGTGGTCGTCTACTGCCGCGCCCGGTCCTTCGTGGCCGCCCGTACGCATCTGGACGAGGCCAAGCTGACGGTGCTCGATCCGGCGGCCGACGTGACCGGCGTGCGGGCCGCGCTGCGTGCCGTCGAGGGGGTCTGCCTGGGCGGCGACGCGGCGGGTCAGGCCGCGCGCGACGACGCGGGGCGGCGCTTCCGCTGGCTGATCGCGCCGCGCTCCACGGTCGTGCAGCCGGGGCCCGTCCACACGGGTCTGACGACCGATCCGGAGGCCGAGGTGGAACGGCTGCTCGACCTGCTCGTGCGGTGAGTGACCGAGGAGTGACCTGGTGCACCCGGTGGGCCGTTGACACCGGGTGCCAGGGCTTCTAGCGTCTCGTCTGCGGACGATACTAAGCGGTCGCTCATGTGCGGGACGCAGGAGCGGCCACCGGTTCGACCGCGACCAGGGACGATCCAAGGGCGAGGAGAACCAAGCATGTCCACCACCGAGCAGCGCGTAGCCGTCGTCACGGGTGCCGCACGGGGTATCGGCGCGGCCACCGCGCTCCGCCTGGCGGCCGAGGGCCGCGCCGTCGCCGTACTCGACCTCGACGAGGCGGCCTGCAAGGACACCGTCGAGAAGATCACCGCCGCGGGCGGCACCGCTCTCGCGGTCGGCTGCGACGTCTCGGACGGCGCGCAGGTGGAGGCCGCCGTCGCGCGGATCGCCGCCGAGCTCGGCGCGCCGACGATCCTCGTCAACAACGCGGGCGTGCTCCGCGACAACCTGCTCTTCAAGATGTCCGAGTCCGACTGGGACCTCGTCATGAACGTCCACCTCAAGGGCGCCTTCCTGATGGCGAAGGCGTGCCAGAAGCACATGGTGGACGCGGGCTTCGGCCGTATCGTCTCCCTCTCCTCCTCCTCGGCGCTCGGCAACCGCGGCCAGGCCAACTACTCGGCCGTCAAGGCGGGTCTGCAGGGCTTCACCAAGACCCTCGCCAAGGAGCTCGGCAAGTTCGGCATCACCGCCAACGCCGTCGCCCCGGGCTTCATCGTCACCGAGATGACCGCGCAGACCGCCGAGCGCGTCGGCATGGGCTTCGAGGAGTTCCAGGCGGCCGCCGCCTCCATGATCCCGGTGCAGCGGGTCGGCCGCCCCGAGGACGTCGCCAACGCGATCGCGTTCTTCACGGGCGACGACGCCGGCTTCGTCTCCGGCCAGGTCATGTACGTGGCCGGCGGCCCGCTCAACTGACGGTCGGCGGCGAGAGGAGGAGGCGCGCATGAGCACGCAGGAACGGCCGGAGCTGTCCGGCAAGGTCGCCCTCGTCACCGGCGCCAGCCGGGGCATCGGCTACGGCATCGCCGAGGCCCTGGTCGCCCGCGGCGACCGGGTCGTCATCACCGGGCGCGGCGAGGAGGCCCTCAAGGAGGCCGTCGAGCGGCTCGGGGTCGACCGGGCGATCGGCGTCCCCGGCAAGGCGCACGACGAGGTCCACCAGGCCGCCGCCGTCGAGGCGGCGATGGACGGCTTCGGCCGCCTGGACTTCCTGGTCAACAACGCCGGTACGAACCCCGTCTTCGGGCCCATCGCGGACATGGACCTCGGGGTGGCCCGCAAGGTCTTCGAGACGAACGTGATCTCCGCGCTCGGCCTCGCCCAGCGGAGCTGGCACGCCTGGCAGAAGGAGCACGGCGGGGCGATCGTGAACATCGCCTCGATCGCCGGCGTCTCCGCCTCGCCCTTCATCGGCGCATACGGCATGAGCAAGGCCGCGATGATCAATCTGACCCTTCAGCTGGCGCACGAGTACGCGCCGCTCGTGCGGGTCAACGCGATCGCCCCTGCCGTCGTGAAGACGAAATTCGCGCAGGCGCTCTACGAGGGCCGTGAGGCCGAGGCGGCCGCCTCTTATCCGCTCGGCCGGCTCGGCGTGCCCGAGGACATCGGCGGCGCGGCCGCCTTCCTCACCTCGTCCCAGTCGGAGTGGATCACCGGCCAGACGCTCGTCGTCGACGGCGGCCTTTTCCTGAACGCCGGAGTCGGGTGACCGATAACCGGACACTTCCCGGATTTCCTGTCCGGATTGACCCCGGTTATACGTCGAATGCCTCAAGTGCCCCGCCGGGCTCGAACATTGACCTGGCGGGGTGCTGCGGTATCGTCGGCCGACCCATGGCTGAACGAGGAGCGTGCACGTGTTCAACCGGACCAGTCTGCAGGCCGCTGCAGCCCTTGTGTCCATATCCCTGGTGTCCGGGTGCGGTGTCTTCTCGGACAGCGAATCCGCCGGGGAGCAGAGAATCGTCGTCGGCACGATGAGTTCTCCCTCCACGCTTGATCCGGCCGCCGCCTGGGACAATTCCTGGGAGCTCTTCCGGAACGTCTTCCAGACCCTGGTGGCATTCCCGACGGGCAGCACCACCCCGCAGTCGGACGCCGCCGACTGCAAGTTCACGGACACCTCCAGCCGGGTCTTCGAGTGCAAGCTCGTGGAGGGCCTCACGTTCTCCAACGGGCACAAGCTGGACGCCAAGGCCGTGCAGTACTCGATCGAGCGCATCCGCACGATCAACGTCAAGGGCGGCCCCAACGGGATGCTCGGCTCGCTCGACAAGATCGAGACCGTCGGCGACCGCACGGTCGTCTTCCGGCTCAACAAGTCGGACGCCACCTTCCCGTTCATCCTCGCCACCCCCGCGATGTCGCTGGTGGACCCCGCCGAGTACCCGGCCGACCAGCTCCGCAAGGACGGCAAGATCATGGGCTCGGGGCCGTACGTCCTCGACTCGTACACCGAGCGCGAGTCGGCGGAGCTGACGAAGAACCCCACCTACAAGGGCTTCGCCGACCGCAAGAACGGCGGCGTCACCATCAAGTACTTCGACGACTCCGACGCCATGGTCACGGCCCTCAGGAAGAACGAGATCGACGCCACCTACCGCGGCCTCACCGCCGAGGAGGTCGTCGCCCTCCAGGAGGACAAGCCCGAGAACAAGGCCCTCCAGCTCGTCGAGTCGACCGGCGCCGACATCCGCTACCTGGTCTTCAACACCCAGGACGAATCCGTCGCCAAGCTCCCCGTCCGCAAGGCCATCGCCCAGCTCGTCGACCGCGACGAACTGGTCAACAAGGTCTACCAGGGCACCGCCGAACCCCTGTACTCGATGGTGCCCAAGGGCATCGCCGGCCACACCACCAAGTTCTTCGACCGCTTCGGCTCGCCCAGCGAGGAGAAGGCGAAGAAGATCCTCCGCAACGCGGGCATCACCGAGCCCGTCGAGCTGGACTTCTGGTACACCACCGACCGGTACGGCTCCTCGACGGCCGCCGAGTTCGCCGAGCTCAAGCGGCAGCTGGAGGAGTCCGGCCTCTTCAAGGTCACCCTGCACGGCAAGCCCTGGAAGGAGTTCCAGGCGGGCTACCAGAAGGGCGAGTACCCGGTCTTCGGCCGCGGCTGGTTCCCCGACTTCCCGGACCCGGACAACTTCGTCGCCCCCTTCGTGGGCAAGGAGAACGTCCTCGGCACGCCCTACGAGAGCCCCCGGATCACCAACGAACTGCTGCCGAAGTCCCGCCGCGAGAGCGACCGCGGGACCGTCACGGACGAGTTCGTGGAGGCCCAGGAGATCATGGTCCAGGACGTCCGGCTGCTGCCCCTGTGGCAGGGCAAGCTGTACATCGCGGCCGGCGAGGACATCGGCGGCGGCGAGCGCGCCCTCGACCCGCAGACGGTCATGCAGATGTGGGAGCTGAGCCGCCGGGCCAGCTGGTAGCAGGTCCCGCAGCAAGGTCGGCACGGCCCGCGGGGGGCCACTGTCAGTGGCCCCCGGTAGGTTCTCGGACGGAGAAACACGAACGTCCACCGGAGGTTGTGACCGTGACCGACACCAGCATGCTGCCCGAGTCCTGGCGGGGTGTCCTCGGCGAGGAGCTGCAGAAGCCGTACTTCGCCCAGCTCGCCGAGTTCGTCGAGGAGGAGCGCGCCAGGGGACCGGTCTTCCCGCCGAAGGACGAGGTCTTCGCCGCCCTCGACGCCACCCCGTACGACAAGGTGAAGGTCCTGATCCTCGGTCAGGACCCGTACCACGGCGAGGGGCAGGGCCACGGCCTCTGCTTCTCCGTCCGCCCCGGCGTGAAGACCCCGCCCTCCCTGCGGAACATCTACAAGGAGATGCAGGCGGAGCTCGGCCACCCCATCCCGGACAACGGCTATCTGATGCCGTGGGCCGAGCAGGGCGTCCTCCTGCTCAACGCCGTCCTCACGGTCCGCTCCGGCGAGGCGAACTCGCACAAGAACAAGGGCTGGGAGAAGTTCACCGACGCGGTGATCACCGCCGTCGCCTCCCGCCCCGACCCCGCCGTCTTCGTCCTGTGGGGCAACTACGCGCAGAAGAAGCTGCCGCTCATCGACGAGGAGCGGCACGTCGTGGTGAAGGGTGCCCACCCCTCGCCGCTGTCGGCGAAGAAGTTCTTCGGATCGCACCCCTTCACCCAGATCAACGAGGCCGTCGCGGCCCAGGGGCACGAGCCGATCGACTGGCGCATCCCGGACCTCGGCTGAGCCTCGGCCCGATCCGGGCCGGGTGCGGCTAGCGTCGTCACTCCCAGTGGGTGAGGTGGAGGTCGCGGTGACCGAGCAGCAGCAGGTGTCGGACGACGGGGTCATGACCAGGATCGGGCAGGCCATGATGCTGCTCCACGGCGGCGACCGGGAGGAGGCCCGCAACCGCTTCGGGCTGCTCTGGCAGCAGATCGGCCCGGACGGGGACCCCCTGCACCGCTGCACCCTCGCGCACTACATGGCGGACGCCCAGGACGATCCCGACGCCGAGCTGGCCTGGGACCTGCGGGCGCTGAGCGCGGCCGAGGGCCTCGCCGAGGAGCGGCTCGCCGCGCACGATTCGGCGGCCGCCCTCCGGGCCCTCTACCCCTCGCTCCATCTGAACCTGGCCGCCGACTACGTCAAGCTCCAGCGGCCCGACGCCGCGCGGGTCCATCTGGACCGGGCCCGCGCGGCCTCGGACCACCTCGACGACGACGGCTACGGGAACGGGGTACGGGCCGCGATCGAGCGCCTGGAGCTGCGGCTCAGGGGCGCGTGACGTACGGCGGAGGGCCACCGGGCTTTCCGGCGGGGGCGCACCGGGCTTTCCGGCGGTGGGCGCACCGGGCCCCTTCCGGCAGGAGGCTCAGCGGCCGTACGTGCCGTGGCAGATCCTGGCCTGATCGCTGCCGGGGGCCCAGCCCCCGTACCGCTCGCCCAGGTCGCAGACGTCCGCCCGGGAG
>NZ_MWIG01000830.1:0-13477 GCF_002156145.1 Streptomyces sp. NRRL B-24572
GGTGCGGACAGCCGGGCACCGGACATCAGGTAGGTCAGGGCGAGCAGCACGATCCCGGAGCCGAGGAACCCCGCGGCGTACAGGATCGTGAAGCGCCGTCCGACAGTTCCGCCCCGCAGCATGCCCATGCTCCCCTTCCCGCGCGTGTCCGGCCGGATCCAGCATGCCCCGCCGCACCTAACAGCGAAGTGACAGGCACGGTTCGGACCCCGTCACGGCGTCCTGCGTACAACCGTGGTCATGTCTTCGACCCACGCAGTACTCCACGCGGTCCGCCGGGAGTGGACCGGTTTCCGCCGCCCGGGCCGGCTGATCGCCCTGGCGGCGGCGATGCTGGCCGTCATCGTCCTCGGCCTGCTCTACGCGTCAGGCAACCACGCGTCCTGCGACGGCCCGTGCCCCGCCGATCCGACCGGGCCGGACGGCTCCCTCGTCAACGACCAGTTCTCCTATCTGCACCGGGAACTGGGCGAGAACGGCGGCATCACGGTCCGCATGACGTCCATGTCGGGCACGATCACCTACCCGCCGCCCCACCACGACCGGATCGTCCCCGGTCTCGTGCCCTGGGCGAAGGCCGGGATCATCATCAAGGACGGGGTCCGCCAGGGCTCCTCGTACGCGGCGCTGATGGTCACCGGCGGCCACGGCGTGCGCATGCAGTACGACTACCTCCACGACATCGCCGGAAGCGGCGGCAACGGCGGCGAGGTCTCGGCCCGGACCCCGCGCTGGCTGCGGCTGACCCGGTCGGGCGACACCGTCACCGGCCACGAGTCCGCCGACGGCGAGCGGTGGACGAAGGTCGGCACGGCACGCCTGACGGGGCTGACCGGCACCGTACAGGTCGGCCTCTTCGCCACCTCTCCCGGCGACCTGACCCTGCGGCGCGTCGGCCTCGGCGGCGCCACGGAACAGGTGCGCTGGACCCAGGCCGCCGGCGTCTTCGACCACGTCGCCCTCAAGGGCACGGCCGCCGCCGCGGGCTGGCGGAGCGACACCGTCGGGGAGGCGAACCGGACCGACTGGGAGAAGCGGGTCCGGGCGTCCGGAGCGGTGGAGAGGAACGGGACGGTCACCGTCACCGGCTCCGGCGACATCGGTCCGGCGGGCGCCGAGGACGGCGCCCGGCCCGTGGAGCGCACCCTCGGCGGCCTGGCCCTCGCCCTCCTCGTCGTGCTCGTGGTCGCGGTGCGGTTCGCCACCACCGCGTACCGCCGCGAAGCCACGGGCGGCGCGCCGGTCACCCGCGCGGAACTCACGGCCAAGGCGATCGTCGTCGCGGCCGTCACGTTCGTGACCGGTCTGCTCGCCGTCGGCATCGTGATACCCGTCGGCGTGACGATCCTGAAGGGGAACGGCATCCCCGTCCTCGGGGCGTCCGCGCTCACCGGGACGCGGGTCGTCGTCGGCACGGCCGCGGCGCTCGCCCTCGCCGCCGTGCTCGCCCTCGCGCTCGGCGCCCTGCTGCGCCGCGCCCGGGCCGCGCTCCCCGTCGCCGTCCTGGCCCTCGCCGTCCCGTACGTGGTGACCTCCTTCCCGCTGCTTCCCGACGGCCTTTCACAGTGGCTCCTGCGCATCACCCCGGCCGCCGGCTTCGCCACCCAGCAGTCCCTCGTCGCCCATCCGCAGGTGCTCGCCCACTACGCGCCCTCCACCGGCTACTTCCCCCTTCCCTGGTGGGCCGGAGCCGGCGTACTGAGCGCGTACGCGGTGCTGCTGCTGGGCCTTGCCCTGAAGGCCTGTCCGGCGGGTCAGGGCCGGACAGGCCCCGGCCGGCTGCCGGGGGCGAGCGGCCGACGGAGCCGGGACCCGCGTTAATCGGTGGTGTGCGGCGCGGCGGACCTTGTAGGTTGGCGGAGCGACCGCGCCTCCGATGCGCTCGGCTGCGGCTACTTCCTTCCGAAAACACAAGTGACGCCGCCGCCTTCTCAGATCTCGGCGGGCGCGGGCGCCTTCGCCCCGCCGGACATCGTGCCCGGGGCTCCCGAACCCTTTGAATCCGGGGGATTCACTGCCTCGTCACACCCCGCGCGTCTCCAAGACGTGGTCCGACATGCTCGTGGCCCCGCACGTCCTGGCGGCCGCCCGCGCCATGCCCGCGTCCTCACCACGGCTCCACCACCGGCCCGGCGAGCCGGACTTCCGCACCTACGCGGGCGGTCCGGCCTTCGTCCGGGAGCCCCGCGACGAGCTCTTCCTCCTCGCCGTCGGCAACCTCGTCTCCCAGCGGACCTTCTACGAGAGCGGCGAGGAGCGCGACGAGCGGTACACCCGTCTCGTCGGCGAACTCGCCGTCCAGGACCCGGAGTGGACGGCCGGTCTGCTGCGCTGGCTGCGCGGCGAGGGCAACCTGCGCACGGCGTCCCTCGTGGGCGCCGCCGCGTACGTCAGGGCCCGGCTCGAGGCCGGGGCGACCGGCGGCCCGTCCAACCGGTCCGTGATCGACTCCGTGCTCCAGCGCGCCGACGAGCCCGGCGAACTGCTCGCCCACTGGATCGCGGCGTACGGGCGGAACGTGCCGCAGCCCGTGAAGCGGGGCGTCGCCGACGGCGTACGCCGCCTGTACACGTCCCGGT
Source organism: Streptomyces sp. NRRL B-24572 (assembly GCF_002156145.1). Taxonomy (NCBI): domain Bacteria; kingdom Bacillati; phylum Actinomycetota; class Actinomycetes; order Kitasatosporales; family Streptomycetaceae; genus Streptomyces; species Streptomyces sp. NRRL B-24572. The sequence continues at coordinate 2,580 of NZ_MWIG01000830.1, forward strand.
CCCTGCTCAAGTACGACACCGCGTCCAAGGCCTTCCGCTTCGGCGACGTGCTCAACCTCGTGCACGCCACCCCCGACCCGGACAAGCCCTGGCAGGGCGCGCTCTTCCGGTACGCCCTGGACCGCCGCCACCACCCGGAGCAGGCGGTCCCGCCGGCCTCCGACCACCTTCTGACCGCCCACCGGGCGCTGATGGAGTCGGCGGCGGACGAGCGGCGGGCCCTGGTGACCGGGCCGGGCGGCTCCGAACGCCTTGCCGCGGCAGGCATGACGTGGGAGGCCCTGGCGGGCTGGCTCCACGGACCGATGGACGCCGCCGTCTGGGAGGCCGTGATCCCCACGATGGGGACGATGGCGCTCCTCAGGAACCTGCGGAACTTCGACGAGACGGGAGTCTCGGACGAGGTGGCGGCCCGGGTCGCCGCCCGGCTCTCGGACGCCTCCGAGGTCGCCCGTTCCCGGCAGTTCCCCTTCCGCTACCTGGCCGCCCACCAGCACGCGCCGTCACCGCGCTGGGCGGCCCCGCTGGAACGGGCCCTGGGCCACTCCCTGGCCAACGTGCCCGCCCTGCCAGGCCGGACCCTGATCCTGGTGGACCGGTCCGACTCCATGTTCTGGGACACGGTCTCGGAGCGGTCCACGCTGACCCGCGCGGACGCGGCCGCCGTGTTCGGCACCGCGCTGGCCATGCGCGCCGAGCAGGCTGACCTGGTGGAGTTCGGCTGGGGCAGCGCGGCGGTGCCGTTCGCCCCGGGCGAGCCGGTGCTCGACGTGCTGAAACGCTTCCGCAGCATGGGAGGCACATACACCGCGAAGGCGGTACGGAAGCACTACCAGGAGCACGACCGGATCCTGATCGTCACCGACGAACAGACCGCCCCGTACGCGCCTGCCGTTCCGACCGAGACGGTCCCGGCCCGCATCCCCGTGTACACCTGGAACCTGGCGGGATATCAGCCCGCCCACGGCCCCACGGGCCGCCACCGGCACACCTTCGGCGGCCTCACGGACGCCGCGTTCCGCATGGTCGGGCTCATCGAGGCGGGCCGCGAGGCCACTTGGCCATGGAGGTGACGTCAACTGCCGTTGGCGCGGATGAACTTGCCCAGGCCCTCGTGGTTCAAGTATTCGACGGTGAAGGACTTTCCGTCCGGGGTGAAAGTGACCCCGGTGAGGCCTACGGCGTTCTCGCCGGCCGTCTGGAAGCTGAACGTGTCGCCGGCGTAGTGCGTGAGCCGGTACGACTGCGGCTTCGGGCCCAGCTGGAGCGTCAGGGCGCCGTCCGTGCCCGCGACGACCTTCGCCTGCCCGTAGTAGGGGTTCTCGAACGTGCCCGCGTACGTGTCGGCGGCCTTCGCCGGCGCTGCGCCGGACGGCGGGTGGGCGTAGTCGGTCTTCGACCGGAGCGCGTCCGTCTGCTGCTGGTACACCGAGTCCACGAGGGGGATCCAGTCACGGCTGACCTTGCCGGTCTGCGCGATGTCGAAGAAGTCGAGGGCGACGGCGTCGGCGACCCCGACCGGTGAGGCATTGGTCAGGACGACGATGCCGAGCTGCTCGCCGGGCAGCATCGTCACGTTGGTGTGCGCGCCCAGCTCGAACCCTCCGGTGTGCGAGAGCCTGAGCCGGCCCTCGTCGTCGTAACTCACGTTCCAGCCGAGGCCGTAGAAGCCGGTCCGGCCGGCCGGGGCGTGCGGCGGATTCGAGACCGACTCGGGCCAGTGGGTGCGCTCAAGGGCCTCGGCGTTGATGATCTGCTTTCCGTTCAGCTTGCCGTTGGCGAGCTGAAGGTTCAGCCAGGTCGTCATGTCACGGGCGCTGGAGCTGACTCCGCCGGCGGGGGACTGGGCGTCCGGGTTCCGTATGTACTGGGCCTTCCAGACGCCGTCGACCTTGGCGTGGCCCCAGGCCCGGTCGGTGGCCTTCGCGAAGTCGTCGAAGCGAGAACTGGTGGAGTTCATGCCGGCCGGCTTGTAGAGCGTGTCGGCGGAGAGCTTCTCCCAGGACACGCCCTTCTCGTTGGCGACCGCCTCTGCAGCGGCCGTGAGGCCGAAGTTGGTGTACGCGTAGCTGGCACGGAAGGGGGTGAGGGGCTCGTACCGCAGATGGGACAGGATGTACGAGCGGTCGTAGCCGAGGTCTTCGAGCAGGTCGCCCGCGTGGTCGGGCAGGCCGCTGCGGTGCGCGAACAGGTCGGCGGCCGTCACGTGGGAGGTGACCCACGGGTCCTTGAGCGCGAAGTCCGGCAGGTTCGGGGCGACCGGCTTGGCCCAGCCGTCGACACCGATGGCCCCGGCCATCACGGTGGAGGCGACCGGCTTCGACACGGAGGCCAGTTGGAACACGGTGTCGGCGTCGACGGTGGCGCTCTCGCCGACCTTCCGTACGCCGTAGCCCTTCAGGTAGATCACCTTGCCGTCGTGGACGACTCCGACGGCGACGCCCGGCACGCCGGTGCGTTTCATGGCGTCCTTGACGACTGCGTCGAGCTGGTCGACGGCGCGCTGCACATCGGCGTCGTCGAGCTGGGGCGGGGGTTGCGGTGGAGGCGGTGTGGGGCTGGGTGCCGCGGCGCCTACAAGCGCCGCCGCCAGTCCTGCCGCGGCAAGCCATCGAACGGTGCTCATATCTCCATTCAAAGTCCTGCCCCGACGTCTGTCGCGCGCTGCCCGACCCGTACCCCGTCGCGGCCTGCTTGCCGATCGGCGGCGGTGTTCCTGGCGTCGGGGGCATGACTCCGACCTCTGACGGGCCCCGCCGCGCCGTGATCGGCGCGGTCGAGCGCCAGGGCTCCCCCCTGTACTGCGTGGCGCTCTTCTTCGGCCCCGACGGCTACCTCGGCCTGCACCGCAAGCTCATGCCCACCGCCGCCGAGCGCTTCCTGTGGGGCCAGGGAGACGGCTCCACCCTGCCCGTCGTCGACACCGGCACCGGACGCCTCGGCGCGGCCGTCTGCTGGGAGAACTACATGCCGCTCCTGCGCACCGCGATGTACGCCAAGGGCGTGGACCTGTGGTGCGCGCCGACCGTCGACGACCGCGACGCCTGGCAGGCCACCATGCGCCACATCGCCCTGGAAGGCCGCTGCTTCGTCCTCTCCGCCTGCCAGTACCTGCGCCGCGACGGCCTGCCGGACGACCTCCGCCCCGTCCAGGGCGAGGCGCCCGACACCGTACTGATCGGCGGCGGCTCCGTCATCGTCTCCCCGCTGGGCGAGGTCCTCGCCGGACCGCTGCGCGACGGCGAGGGCGTCCTGACCGCCGAACTCGACCTCGACGAGCTCGCACGCGCCCGTTTCGACCTCGACACCACCGGCCACTACGCCCGCCCCGACGTCTTCACCCTCCACGTCGACGAGACCGCCCGCACGACGGTGACCAGGCAATGGGCCCACCCGGCTGTCGAGGGTGGGAGGTGGCCGGCGGTAGACTCGGAGACCGTGGCGGATACCCAGTACGAAGACCTGTTGAAGACGGTGCTCACCTCGGGGACGGCGAAGGCCGACCGGACGGGCACAGGCACCCGGAGCATCTTCGGGCACCAGCTCCGCTACGACCTCTCGCAGGGCTTCCCGCTGGTCACCACCAAGAAGGTGCACCTCAAGTCCATCGTGTACGAGCTGCTGTGGTTCCTGCGCGGCGACTCGAACGTCGGCTGGCTCCAGGAGAACGGCGTCTCCATCTGGGACGAGTGGGCCGACGACAAGGGCGAGCTCGGCCCCGTCTACGGCGTGCAGTGGCGCTCCTGGCCCACGCCCGACGGCCGGCACATCGACCAGATCAGCCAGCTCCTCGACACGCTGCGCCGCGACCCGGACTCCCGCCGGATGATCGTGTCCGCCTGGAACGTCGCCGAACTCGACCGGATGGCGCTCGCTCCGTGCCACGCCTTCTTCCAGTTCTACGTCGCCGACGGCAAGCTCTCCTGCCAGCTCTACCAGCGCAGCGCGGACCTGTTCCTCGGCGTCCCGTTCAACATCGCCAGCTACGCCCTGCTCACCCACATGGTGGCCCAGCAGACCGGCCTCGAACCGGGCGACTTCATCTGGACCGGCGGCGACTGCCACATCTACGACAACCACGTGGAGCAGGTGACCGAGCAGCTCACCCGCACCCCGTACGCGTTCCCCGAGCTGAAGCTGCGCAAGGCCGACTCGCTGTTCGACTACGCCTACTCCGACGTGGAGATCGTGGGCTACCGGCACCACCCGGCCATCAAGGCTCCGGTCGCGGTATGAGCACGCGCACGAACATCGGGCTCATCTGGGCGCAGACCCCCGACGGCGTGATCGGCGTCGACAACACGATCCCGTGGCGCCTCCCCGAGGACATGGCGCACTTCAAGGCGACCACCCTCGGTCACCCCGTGATCATGGGCCGCAAGACCTGGGACTCGCTGCCCGCCCGCTTCCGTCCCCTGGTGGGCCGCCGCAACATCGTGGTGACCCGGGACGCGCAGTGGACGGCCGAGGGCGCGGAGCGCGCGGGATCCGTCGAAGCGGCCCTCGCCCTGGCGGCGGGATCGACCGGCGCGGCCGGTGACCCGGCGGCCGGGGCGCCGGAACCGGCCGCCGAGGTCCTCGCCTGGGTGATGGGCGGGGGCGAGATCTACCGCGCCACCCTGCCGCACGCCCGGACACTCTCGGTGACGGAAGTCGACACCCCGGTCGTCGGCGACACCTACGCCCCCTCCCTCGACGCCGACTGGCGGATCGCGGAGGACACCGGCTGGCGGGACTCCACGACCGGCCTGCGCTACCGCATCCGCCGGTACACCCGGCCGTAGCCGGTCACGCGCCAGGGTCCGTCAGCGGGCCGTAGCCGGTCACGCCCCAGGGTCCGGCAGCGCGCGTCTCGCGCATCCCCAGGACGTACGTGGCGGTCAGCGCGACGGCGCGGTCCTCGTCGTGGGACAGCTCCGTCAGCGCGTCCGACGCCGTCGTTCCCGGGATGTCCGCGAGGGCCTGCGCGAGGCGCCGGCGCGCGGACGGCTGCGCGGCGGAGTGGGCGAGGCGCTCGACGAGCAGACCGGTGATCCGGTCCGCGAGCGCGGGACGGCCCGCCAGCGTGCCCAGCGCGTCGGCCGCGTCGACGTCGTTCACCTCCTCGACGACCATGTCGACGAGCGTCGGGACCGCGTCGGCCACGTCGCGCGCCCCCAGCTCCAGGGCGGCGCACCTCCGCACCGCGACGTCGGGGTCCGCGAGGGCCTCCCGCAGCAGGGCGGTCGCCTCGCCGCCCGGGAGCTCGGCGACGGACCGGACGGCACGTCTGCGTACCTCGGCCACCGGTGAGCCGAGGCCGCGCGCGAGGAGCGGCAGCCCGCCGTCGCCCGAGCGCGCCAGGGCCCAGCGGAGGGCGCCCTCGACGATGGGGTCCGCCTCGCCCAGTACCGCCTCGACCAGCGCCTCCACCGGCACCGGGACCTCTTCGGCCGAGGACGCCGAGGACAGGGCCGCGCGCTGGCGCGTCCCGGGGCTGTGCGAGCCCAGCGCCTGGAGGAGGGCGACGATCTGGAGGACGTCCTGCCAGCCGGCGGGCTCCGCGGAACCGATCCGGCGCAGCCGGGTGAGCAGCTCCGTCTCGGCCGCGATGCGGCCCTGCGACTGGCGGATGAGGTCCTCGACGAGCTCCGAGGGCGCGAAGCCGGGATCGTCGAGCGCGCGCCCGACCTCCCGCAGGGAAAGCCCCAGGGACCGCAGGCTCTCGACGTGGAAGATGCGCCGGATGTCCTCGTCCGCGTACTCCCGGTAGCCGGCGCCGGTACGGCCCGTCGGCCGCACCAGGCCGAGCGCCTCGTAATGCCGGAGCATGCGGGCACTGACCCCGGAGTACCGCGCCACCTCACCGATCAACACCGTCCGTCACTCCTCCTGGCCGGTCGTGCCGAGGGCCACGATCCGCTTCGCCTCCTCGACGGCGAAGTCGAATCCGGCGTCCGGGTCGCGCGCCAGCTTCTCCGTGGCGATCGCGTGCTGTCGTACGTGCGGGCGGGAATCCGACATCGCCGCGCGCAGGACCGGCGTCATCGCCTCGCCGAGCGCGATCAGCGCACGGCTGAGGCTCAGCCGCGTCTCGCGCCCGCCCCGCCCGAGCTGGGTCGCAAGGACCCGGGCCAGGCCGGACTGCTCGCCCTCGGGCACGAGCACGACCGCCGCCCGCCAGGCGCTGCGCGCCACCTCGTCGTCGGCGTCGGTCATCAGCTCCCGCGTGATCGCCGGCCAGGCCCGCCCGTCCCCGATCTTGGACAGGGTGTGCAGGGCCTGGCTCCGGGCCTGGGCGAGCTCCGAGCGGAGCTCGCCCAGGAGCCGGGGGAGCGTCAGCGCCGACGCGTGGCGGGTGAGCGCCCAGGTGAGCATCTCGCGGACCTGGAAATCGGGCTCGATCGCGCAGCGTCCGACGAGCGCGTCGACGCAGCGCGGGTCCGGGGCCGTGCCCACCGCGAGCGCGGCCCGCAGTCGCACCGACGAGCTGTCGCTCTCGAGCCCCCGCAGGGCCCGCGTCATCTTCGTACCCTCGTTCGTCATGGTCATCGGGACCACCTCCTCGGGCACAGCGAAGACCTTGTCACCGTGTCAAGGTCAAGCCGAATCGCGCGGGGGCCCTGCGGGGCGGGGGCTCAGTAGGCGTGCCCGACGTGGGCGAGGGCCTGCTTGAGGAGTGTCCCCTGGCCGCCGGGCATCTCGTTCTGCACGGCCGGGGAGGCCGCTTCCTGCGGGCTGAACCAGACCAGGTCGAGCGCGTCCTGCCGCGGGCGGCAGTCGCCGGTGACCGGGACGACGTACGCGAGGGACACGGCGTGCTGGCGCGGATCGTGGAAGGGGGTGATGCCGGCCGTGGGGAAGTACTCGGCGACGGTGAAGGGCTGCAGGGAGGCGGGGACGCGGGGCAGGGCCACCGGCCCGAGGTCCTTCTCCAGGTGGCGCAGCAGGGCGTCACGGACGCGCTCGTGGTGCATGACCCGGCCGGACACCAGGGTGCGGCTGATCGTTCCTTCGGCGCCGATCCGCAGGAGCAGTCCGATGCTGGTGACTTCGCCGCTGTCGTCCACGCGCACGGGGACGGCCTCGACGTAGAGGATCGGCATCCGGGCCCTGGCTGTGCCCAGTTCGTCCGTGGTCAGCCAGCCGGGCGTGGTCTCAGTCATGTCAGACATCGCTTGATCATACTTTCCAGGCGGTGACTCGGCCCGGACGGCGTGTCTGCCGACCGGGTGGGAGTCCGGATGGGGCGTCGCGGGCCGGTCCGGTCCCCGCGCGTGTCCGGGGGGCGGCGGTGCGGCGGTCAGAGGGGCTTGAGCCGCTGGTGCAGGAGGCAGAACTCGTTGCCTTCCGGATCGGCCAGGACGTGCCAGTTCTCGGCGCCGCTCTGGCCGACGTCGACGGGCTCGGCGCCGAGCGCGAGCAGCCGCTCCAGTTCGGCGCCCTGGTCGCGGTCGGTGGCGTTCACATCGATGTGCAGCCGGAGCTTCCCGGTCCGCGGCTCGCTGCTGGGGCTGAGGATGAGAGTCGGCTGCGCGCCGCCGAAGCCGACGCCGGGCGGCCCGAGCTCGATGCTTCCGTCGTCCTCCCGACCGACCTCGACGTAGTCGAGGACCTCGCTCCAGAACGCGGCGAGCCGCTCGGGGTCGGCGCAGTCGAGGACCAGCTCACTGATGCGGGATGCCATGCCGGCGAGTGTACGTGGCGACCCGTCGTGACGCACCGTCATATGGGCTTCGTCAAATGCCGTTTGACTGACGGAAAACGGTGGGCTCCTCGGTCCCGCCCGTGACCGCCGACGCGCCCTCGCCGGACCTCACATCAGCAGCGAGCCGGGGTCCCGGACCAGCGGGGCCGTGCCCACCGAGTTGCTCACGTTGAAGGTGACGCTCCCCGCGCGGTAGCGGTCCTCGGTCCACTCGATGGGGCGGCCGTCCTGGTTGCTGGTGAGGTGCCGCTGCCGGAGGAGCGGGCTGCCCCGGCGGACCCGGAGCAGACGGGCGTCGTCGCTCCCGGCGGGCACCGCGTCGATGAGGTGCTCGCCGTAGTGGGCGACGATCCCCGCGTCCTCGGCCATGCTGTCCATGATCGAGGGGCAGTCGACGGGCAGGGACTCGACGGTGGGCGCGACCCACTCCGCGTACGCCGTGCGCTCCAGCATCACCGGTTCGTCGTCCAGGGAGCGCAGGCGCAGGACGTCGAGGACCCCGGCCCCTTCCGGGAGGGCCAGGCGGCGCGCCTCCTCGGGCGTGGCCGCGCGGCGCTCGCGACGGAGGAAGCGGCTCGCCGAGCGATAGCCCATGGTCCGCGCCCACTGGGCGAAGCTGTGGAGCTCGGCGAAGCTGTGCCGGCGTTCCCTGCGGAGCACGATCCGGCGGGCGCCCTGGCGCGAGCCGATGATCCCCTCCGAGGTGAGCAGGGCGACGGCCTGGCGCACCGTGCCGCGTGACGCGCACCAGCGGTCGGCGAGGTCGCTCTCGGACGGCAGGCGGGCGCCGACGGGGTACTCGCCGCTGAGGATCGAGCGCCGGAGTTCCTCCGCGATCTCCACGTAGAGCGCCGTCACAGTTGCCCCCCATTTCGTACTTCGCTGTGCGCACCCGGTCACGGGGTGTGCTGTCCCGATGTCCACCCTAACCCGACGATCTGACGCCGTACGGATCCGTCGGTTCATCTCAAGTCCGCGGGGTTCACCCGTGGTTCACCACAACCGGCTCTTCCGGGAGGCGTTTGGATCTCGCCATGTCCCGTTCACTTTCCAGACAGGATGCGCGGGCGAACTAAGGGCGTCTTGTTCAGACAAGTTCCGTCACTTGCTTCTGGGAGAACCCCGTGCGCAGAACCCCCGTCGCCGCAGCCCTGCTCGGCGCCGTCGTCCTGACCACCCTCACCGCCTGTGGCGCCGCTCCCGAGGGCGCGGCCGGCACCGACGGCAAGGGTGCGAAGTCGGCCACCGCCGCCTCGGCCAAGGACTTCGGCGGCATGGACGCCCTCGTCAAGGCGGCGAAGCAGGAGGGCGCGCTGCACGTCATCGCCCTTCCGCCGGACTGGGCCAACTACGGTGAGCTGATCAAGGCGTTCGAGACCAAGTACGGCATCAAGGTCGAGAGCGAGAACCCCGACGCCTCCAGCGCCGACGAGATCGCCGCCGTCAAGTCCCGCAAGGGCCAGAAGCGCGCCCCCGACGTCCTGGACCTGGGCATCGCCTTCGCCCGCAGCGGCGCCGAGGAGGGCCTGTTCGCCCCGTACAAGGTCGAGGCCTGGGGCAAGATCCCCGACGCGCAGAAGGACGCCGACGGCCGCTGGTACAACGACTACGGCGGCTACGTCTCCATCGGCTGCGACGCCAAGCGCATCCCGAACTGCCCGAAGACCTTCGCCGACCTCCTCAAGCCCGAGTACAAGGGCAAGGTCGCCCTCAACGGCAACCCGACCAAGTCCGGCTCCGCCTTCGGCGGCGTGTACGCGGCCGCCCTCGCCAACAAGGGCTCCTTCGCCGACATCCAGCCCGGCATCGACTTCTTCGGCACGCTGCGCAAGAGCGGCAACTTCATCCCCGTCGAGTCCACCCCGGCCACGGTCGAGAAGGGCGAGACGCCCATCAGCATCGACTGGGACTACCTCAACGCCGGCTACGCCGACCAGTTCAAGGGCAAGGGCGTCGACTGGCAGGTCACCGTCCCCACCGACGGCGTGTACGCGCAGTTCTACTCCCAGGCCGTCAGCAAGGACGCCCCGCACCCCGCGGCCGCCCGCCTGTGGATGGAGTTCCTCTACAGCACCGAGGGCCAGAACCTCTGGCTCAAGGGCTACGCCCGCCCCGTCCTGCTGCCGGCCATGACCGCCGACGGCACCGCCGACAAGACCTTCGTGGCCAAGCTCCCCAAGGTCGACGGCACCCCCGCCTTCCCGGCCTCCGCCGAGCTCGACAAGGCCAAGGCCACCCTCGCCGAGAAGTGGGACAAGGCCCTCTCCTGATGTCCTCAGCCACCCCCACCGAGGGAACCGCCGGCGGCACCCGCCGCCGGCGGCGCGGCCCGCGCACCTGGCTCGCCGCCCTCCCCCTGATCGCCTTCACGGCCCTCGCCTTCGGACTGCCCCTCGGCGCCCTCCTGTTCGGCGCCGTCACCCGCACCGATCCGGCCACCGGCGCCACCGCCCTCACCGGCGAGCACCTGAGCCGCTCGCTCCAGGGCCCCTACCTCGGCTCCCTCCTCGGCAGCGTGCAACTCTCCGCGCTCACCGCCCTGATCGGCTCCGTCCTCGGCGTCCTCATCGCCCAGGCCGTCGTCACCTCCCGGTCCCGGGCCCTGCGCAGCGCCGTCCTCACCGCCTCCGGTGTCCTCGCCAACTTCGGCGGCGTTCCCCTCGCGTTCGCGTTCATCGCGACCGTCGGCATCTCCGGAGTGGTCACCCAGCTCGCCGACCTCACGAGCCTCGGCTGGAACCTGTACTCCTTCGGCGGCCTCGCCGTCGTCTACCTGTACTTCCTCATCCCCCTCATGGTCCTGGTGATCCTGCCCGCCCTCGACGGCCTGCGCCCCCAGTGGCGGGAGGCCGCGCAGAACGCGGGCGCCGGCGGATGGCAGTACTGGCGCCACGTCGGCATCCCGGTCCTCGCGCCCTCGCTGCTCGGCGGGTTCGTGCTGCTCTTCGGCAGCGCCTTCGCCGCCCACGCGACCGCCGCGGCCCTCGTCGGCGGCTCCGTCCCCCTGGTCACCCTGAAGATCGCGGACGCCCTCTCCGGCAACGTCCTGGTCGGCCAGGAGAACGTCGCCCTCGCCCTCGGCCTCGACATGATCCTGATCGCCGGCCTGGTCATGGCGATCTACCTCCCCCTCCAGCGCAGGAGCGCCCGATGGCTGCGATGACCCCCACCGCCCCGGACGTCACCCCGGAGTCCGGGGCGGTGGGGGTCA
>NZ_MWIG01000831.1:0-3351 GCF_002156145.1 Streptomyces sp. NRRL B-24572
AGCCGGAGAGACGGTCCTCGGCCGGTGGGGCGGCGGCGGGGAGGGCGGCCGTCGCGGCGGCTTTCGTCCCGGTCCTCTTCGTGCCGGCCTGGCCGTCCAGGCGGTACGGCTTCACCCGGGTGCGCTTGAGGTTCTTCGTCCACTGCGTCGCGGCGATCGACACGGAGCCGGAGGCGAGGCCGAACTGGGCCTCGATCGCGGCGTTGCTGGAGGGGATCAGCCCGTACTGCCAGGTCGTGGCGGTGCGCGGGGAGATCTCGAAGCCGTCGTCGCCGTGCACGCCGAACTCGTCGACGCGGCTGGCCGCGTGGAAGGCGCCGCACACGTACAGGCAGTCCGCCGGGTCGGTGCCGGTCGCGGCCAGGTGCTCGCGCATCCGGGTCCACATGTACCGCTCGCGGTCCTCGTCGACGCGGACCCGGTCGCCGTCCCCCGGCGCGAGCCGCCGGAACAGGCTGCCGATGAGGAACATGACCTGGCGGTAGGTGTCGTGGTCGCTGTCGCCGAGCGGCACCTCGACGTACTGGTGCCACCACTCCGACCAGTGCCGCACCTTGCCGTGGCGGAGCAGGTGCTCCTCCAGTTCGGCGAAGCGCGGCCGCAGGTCGCCGATCTCGACGCCGACGGCCTCGCCGTGGAGTGCCGGCTCGGTGCCGCCTTCCTCACGGGCGCCCGGCTCGTCGGCGCGGTCGTGCCGCGGGTCCCACTGGAAGACGTGGTCGGAGGAGCGGTCGACGAGGACCAGTTCCACGCCGGGGGTGTCGAGGGCGTACGCGATGGCCTGGTACTCGGCGGAGGCCTCCGTGATCGGGGCGACGACGGACAGCGGCGCCCAGTCGGGCGGGAAGCCGTCGATGTCGCTCGCGAACGCCTGCACCGCGACCGGCAGCCGGCAGTTCCGCAGCTCGGTGAGGAGCGGGGCCATGTCCTCGCACAGCTCCAGGTACACGACCTTGGGCTGCTTCTCGCGCAGCCGCCGGGCCATGGCGAGGGCGGAGGCCGGGGAATGGTGGCAGACGGGAAAGATCTCCAGCGGTTCCGTCACCGCTCGGTCGACGTCGTCGACCAGTCCGAGGAGGATGCCCTCGAGGGCGTCCGGTCCGTCGGCGAACTCGGCAGCCGCCTCGTGCAGTTGTCCGCGCAGCGCGGTGAAGGGGGTCCCGGTCACGACAGCTTCGCGATCGCTTCGCGGCCGCCTTCGAGGAACTCGGGCCAGGAGCCGCCCTCCTCCTTGCCGCGCGGCTCGACGACGCCGTGCAGGTACTTGTTGAGGATGGCCAGGTCCTCCGGTTCGCGCCGGGCCAGCGTGCCGACCAGGGAGGCGGCGAGGGTGCGGGCGGTCAGGGTGCGCTCGCCGAAGAAGTTGCTGTGCAGGATCGAGTCCTCCAGGACGCCGATCTGCTCGGCGGTCGAGAGGGCGGACTCCAGCTTCTCGTCGTCGCTGCCGGCCGCTGCGGCGGAGGCCCGCAGGTCGGCGAAGCTCTGCAGGAGGACGTCGAGGAGGGTGGGCGGCACGTCCAGCTCGACGGCGTGCCGGCGCAGGAGCTCCTCGGTGCGGAAGCGGACGATCTCGGCCTCGCTCTTCTTGTTCGTCACGACCGGGATGCGGACGAAATTGAACCGGCGCTTCAGCGCGGACGAGAGGTCGTTGACCCCCCGGTCGCGGCTGTTGGCGGTGGCGATGATCGAGAAGCCGGGCTTGGCGAAGACGATGTTCTCGCCGTCGGCGCCGTCGAGTTCGGGGACCGAGATGTACTTCTCGGAGAGGATCGAGATGAGCGCGTCCTGCACGTCGCTGGTGGAGCGGGTCAGCTCCTCGAAGCGGCCGATGGTGCCGGTCTCCATCGCGGTCATGATCGGCGAGGGGATCATCGACGCGCGGGACTGGCCCTTGGCGATGACCATCGACACGTTCCAGGAGTACTTGATGTGGTCCTCGGTCGTGCCGGCCGTGCCCTGGACCACCTGCGTGGAGTTGCGGCTGATCGCGGCCGAGAGGAGTTCGGCGAGCCAGCTCTTGCCGGTGCCGGGGTCGCCGATGAGGAGCAGGCCGCGGTCGGAGGCGAGGGTGACGATGGAGCGCTCGACGAAGCTGCGGTCGCCGAACCACTTCTGCGACACCTCCCGGTCCAGACCGTCGGCGCGCTCGGAGCCGAGGATGAACAGGCGGACCATCTTCGGGGAGAGGCGCCAGGAGAACGGCTTGGGGTTGTCGTCGATCGACTCCAGCCAGTCGAGTTCCTCGGCGTACTTGATCTCGGCGGGAGCGCGGAGCAGGTCGGACATGTACGGAGCCTTTCGGTCTCGGGTGAGGTCTCAGGTGAGGAAGGTCTTGAGTTCGTGCACGAGCTTGCCGATGTGGCCGGAGATCACCGGGGTGCCGAGCGCCTTGAACCGCTCCCGGAACCAGGGGTTGACCTCCTGCCGTCCGGAGCTGGTCACCGAGCCCACGGGGATGAACCGCACCCCGGAGCGGTGGACCTCCTCGATGCCCTCGAACAGCGGCTGTGAGCGGCTGAACTCGTAGAAGTCGGAGATCCAGACCATGACGGTGTTCTTCGGCTCGGCGATCTTCGGCCGGGCCATGGCCATCGCCACCGGCCCGTCGTTGCCGCCGCCGAGGTTGGTGCGCAGGAGCACGTCGAACGGGTCGTGCACCCAGGGCGTGAGGTCGATCGCACGCGTGTCGTACGCGATGAGGTGGACGTCCACCTTGGGGAGCCCGGCGAAGATCGAGGCGAGGATGGTGCAGTTGACCATCGAGTCGACCATGGAGCCGGACTGGTCCACGACGACGACGAGCCGCTGGGGCGTGGTCCTGCGGACGGTGTGCCGGTAGTAGAGGCGGTCGACGTAGAGCCGCTCCTCCTCCGGGCTCCAGTTGGTGAGGTTCTTCCAGATGGTGCGGTCGAGGTCGAGGTTGCGGAAGACCCGCTTGGGCGGGACCGAGCGGTCGAGCTCGCCGGCGGTGGCCTTCTCGACCTGGGTACGGAGCACCTGGGCGACCTCGTCGACGTACCGCCTGATCAGCGCCTTGGCGTTGGCGAGGGCCGTGCCGGAGAGGTTGCCCTTGTCGCGCAGCAGTTGCTCGATCAGGGACATGCTGGGCGTGAGCTGTGCGGCCAGTACGGGGTCGGCGAGGACTTCGCGCAGGTGCATGCGGTGGACGAGGTCGGCCTCGATGGCGGCGAGCTCGGGGCCGAGGCCGCCGCCGGTGAGAGCCGCGCCCGCCGCCTTTCCGCCGCGCAGTCCGCCGGGCGGGCAGCCGTGCGCGCGTTCCAGCCAGCCCGCGTCCGACTGCCAGCGGGCGAGCTGCCCGGCGGAGACGGTGCCGGAGCCGGTGGCGAAGAC
>NZ_MWIG01000832.1:0-2812 GCF_002156145.1 Streptomyces sp. NRRL B-24572
GTCGCCTCGGACTCGGGCGCGACGGAGCTCCGGGGTGATCTCCAGGTCCAGGGCGACCGTCGCGCCCGAGTCCGAGGCGACCGACCAGCCCTCGCGGGGGGTCTCCGTGATGATGATCTCCTCCGGCGTGACGGTGATCTCCTCGCCGTTCACCGAGAGCGTCGCCTCGCCGGAGCGCAGGGCCAGCGACAGGGCCGCCGCGTCGGCCGCCGCCACCGCCTTCGCCACGTCCTGGACGCCCTTGCCGAAGCGCTTGCCCAGGGCCCGGAAGTTCGCCTTGGCCGTCGTGTCGACGAGCGAGCCGCCCACCTCCGACAGGGACGCCAGCGACGAGACGTTCAGCTCTTCCGTGATCTGGGCCTGGAGCTCCGGCGACAGCGCCGCGAAGCCCGTCGCCGCGACCAGCGCGCGGGACAGCGGCTGGCGGGTCTTGACGCCGGACTCGGCGCGGGTGGCGCGGCCGAGTTCGACCAGGCGGCGGACCAGGAGCATCTGCTCCGAGAGGGTGCCGTCGATCAGCGTGGCGTCCGCCTCCGGCCAGGTGGCCAGGTGGACCGACTCCGGGGCGTCCGGCGTCACCGGCGCCACCAGGTCCTGCCAGACCCGCTCGGTGATGAACGGGGTCAGCGGGGCCATCAGGCGGGTGACCGTCTCGATGACGTCGTGGAGCGTGCGCAGCGCGGAGGCGTCGCCCTGCCAGAAGCGGCGGCGCGAGCGGCGCACGTACCAGTTGGAGAGGTCGTCGACGAAGGCCGAGATCAGCTTGCCGGTGCGCTGGGTGTCGTACGACTCCATCGCCTCGGTCGTCTCGGCGACCAGCGTGTTCAGCTCGCTCAGGAGCCAGCGGTCCAGGACCGTGCGGTCGGCCGGCGCCGGGTCCGCCGCGCTCGGCGCCCAGCCGGACGTACGGGCGTACAGGGCCTGGAAGGCGACCGTGTTCCAGTACGTGAGGAGGGTCTTGCGGACGACCTCCTGGATCGTGCCGTGGCCCACGCGCCGCGCCGCCCACGGGGAGCCGCCGGCCGCCATGAACCAGCGGACCGCGTCGGCGCCGTGCTGGTCCATCAGCGGGATCGGCTGGAGGATGTTGCCCAGGTGCTTGGACATCTTGCGGCCGTCCTCGGCGAGGATGTGGCCGAGGCAGACCACGTTCTCGTAGGACGACTTGTCGAAGACCAGGGTGCCGACCGCCATCAGCGTGTAGAACCAGCCGCGGGTCTGGTCGATGGCCTCGGAGATGAACTGCGCCGGGTAGCGGCTCTCGAACAGCTCCTTGTTCCGGTACGGGTAGCCGTACTGCGCGAACGGCATCGAGCCCGAGTCGTACCAGGCGTCGATGACCTCCGGCACGCGGGTGGCGGTCTTCGAACAGCTCGGGCACGGGAACGTGACCGCGTCGATGTACGGGCGGTGCGGGTCGAGCTCCGACTGGTCGGTGCCCGTCAGCTCCGTGAGCTCGGCGCGCGAGCCCACGCAGGTCAGGTGGTCGTCCTCGCAGCGCCAGATCGGCAGCGGGGTGCCCCAGTAGCGGTTCCGGGAGAGCGCCCAGTCGACGTTGTTCGTCAGCCAGTCGCCGAAGCGGCCGTGCTTGACCGACTCCGGGAACCAGTTGGTCTTCTCGTTCTCCTGGAGCATGCGGTCCTTGACCGCGGTCGTACGGATGTACCAGGACGGCTGCGCGTAGTAGAGCAGGGCCGTGTGGCAGCGCCAGCAGTGCGGGTAGCTGTGCTCGTACGCGATGTGCTTGAAGAGCAGGCCGCGCGCGTCCAGGTCGGCGGTGAGCGCCTCGTCGGCCTTCTTGAAGAAGACGCCGCCGACCAGCGGCACGTCCTCCTCGAAGGTGCCGTCGGGGCGGACCGGGTTCACGACCGGCAGGCCGTACGCCTTGCAGACCTTGAGGTCGTCCTCACCGAAGGCGGGGGACTGGTGGACCAGACCCGTACCGTCCTCGGTCGTGACGTACTCGGCGTTGACGACGTAGTGGGCCGGCTCGGGGAACTCCACCAGCTCGAAGGGGCGCTGGTAGGTCCAGCGCTCCATGTCCTTGCCCGTGAAGGACTCGCCCGTGGTCACCCAGCCCTCGCCGAGCGCCTTCTCCAGGAGCGGCTCCGCGACGACCAGCTTCTCGTCGCCGTCCGTGGCGACCACGTAGGTCACCTCGGGGTGGGCGGCGACCGCCGTGTTGGACACCAGGGTCCACGGGGTCGTCGTCCAGACCAGGAGCGCCGCCTTGCCGGCGAGCGGGCCGGAGGTCAGCGGGAAGCGGACGTAGACCGAGGGGTCGACGACCGTCTCGTAGCCCTGCGCCAGCTCGTGGTCGGAGAGGCCGGTGCCGCAGCGGGGGCACCAGGGGGCGACGCGGTGGTCCTGGACCAGGAGGTCCTTGTCGAAGATCTGCTTGAGCGACCACCAGACCGACTCGATGTACGAGGGGTCCATGGTCCGGTACGCGTCGTCGAGGTCGACCCAGTAGCCCATGCGGGTCGTGAGCTCGGCGAAGGCGTCGGTGTGACGGGTCACGGACTCGCGGCACTTCGCGTTGAACTCCGCGATGCCGTATTCCTCGATGTCCTTCTTGCCGGAGAAGCCGAGCTCCTTCTCGACGGCGAGCTCGACCGGCAGGCCGTGGCAGTCCCAGCCGGCCTTGCGGGCCACGTGGTAGCCGCGCATGGTCCGGAAGCGGGGGAACACGTCCTTGAAGACGCGGGCCTCGATGTGGTGGGCGCCGGGCATGCCGTTGGCGGTGGGCGGGCCCTCGTAGAACACCCACTCGGGGCGTCCCTCGGACTGCTCAAGGGTCTTCGCGAAGACC
>NZ_MWIG01000833.1:0-5153 GCF_002156145.1 Streptomyces sp. NRRL B-24572
GCCCGCGTTCTGCAGGGCGGCGTCACCGCCCTGCAGAACGCGGGCGTCGGCGCGAACGACATCATCGGCGTCGGCCTCGGCGCCTACCTCGCCTGCAAGGACTGGCAGTCCGGCAAGCCGTCCGGGATGAAGGCCGCGCTGTTCATCAACGGCAAGGACGTCGGCGCCCTCGCCGTCCAGACCATGTACGACCGCCTCAAGAGCGGCAAGGACTTCCCCGCGGAGGCGTTCGCCCCGACCCGGATGGTCGACGCCGCCACCTGGCGGACCGCCGGCGTCTCCTGCAGCTGACGGCCCGCGCTCCCGTCCCGCCCCTCCACGCGTGAGTGAGGCCCCATGACCACCACCCCGGCCGCCGGCCTGTCCGCCGAGAACGTCTCCAAGCGCTTCGGCGCCGTCCACGCACTCCAGGACGTCACCCTGCACTTCCCGCCCGGCCAGGTCACCGCCCTGATGGGAGAGAACGGCGCCGGCAAGTCCACCCTCCTGCGCATCCTGACCGGAGACCACCGGCCGACCCGGGGACAGGTCCTGCTGGACGGGACGCCGCTCACCCTCTCCTCGCCGATCGACGCGCGCCGGGCCGGTATCCGGATCATCCCGCAGGAACCGGAGATCATCCCGCACGTCTCGGTCGCCGAGAACGTGTACGCCGGTGCGCTGCCCCGCCGCGCCGGGCGCCGTCTCGACCGGGCCGAGCTGCGCCGGCGGATCACCGCCGACCTGGCACGGTTCGGCTTCGAGAAGGTCCTCGACCCAGACCTGCCCGGCTCCCGACTGACCGCCGCCCAGCGCCAGTTGGTCGAGATCCTGCGCGCCTTCACCGGTGCCGCCCCGCCCCGGGCGATCGCCTTCGACGAGCCGACCTCCTCCCTCTCCGAACACGAGACCGAGGCCCTGTTCACCTTGATCGGGCGGCTGCGCGACGAGGGCGTCGCCGTCGTCTACGTCTCGCACCGGATGAAGGAGATCTTCCGCCTCGCCGACCGCATAGCCGTCCTGCGCGACGGCCGGGTGGCCGGCGTCGTCGACGCCTCCGCCACCACCGAGGCGGAGGTCGTCCGTCTGATGGTCGGCCGCGACCTGGCCGGCCTGTTCGCCCGGCAGGAGGTCGCCACCGACCGCGTGGTGCTCGACGTCCGGGGCCTCACCACCGACGACGTCCACGACGTCACGCTCCAGGTCCGGGCCGGGGAGGTGGTCGCCCTGGCCGGACTCGTCGGCGCCGGCCGCTCCGAACTCGCCCTCGCCCTCGCCGGGGACACCCCGATCCGCTCCGGTGCTGTCACGCTCGGCGGCAGGCGGCTCGACCTGCACAGCCCGCGCGACGCCGTCGCCGCCGGCATCGGCCTGGCCCCGGAGGAGCGCAAGGCCCAGGCCCTGTTCCTGCACCGCACCATCCGCGACAACACCGCGCTGGTCAGCCTCCGCCGACTGCGCCGCCGACGCTTCGTCAGCAAGTCCCGGGAGCGCGCTCTCGCGCAGGAATTCGCCGACCGCCTGCGGGTGCGCGCACCCTCCGTCGAGACCGAGGTCCACGCCCTGTCCGGAGGCAACCAGCAGAAGGTCGTGCTGGCCCGATGGCTGGCCCGCAGGCCCGCGTTGCTGATCCTCGACGAGCCCACCCGCGGCGTCGACATCGGTGCCAAGGCGGAGATCTACCAGATCATCGCAGACCTGGCCCGCGAGGGTGTGGCCGTCCTGGTGATCTCCTCCGAACTGCCCGAGGTCCTCGGCCTCGCCGACCGCGTCCTCGTGCTGCAGAACGGCCGCATCACCGGCGAACTCGGCCGTTCCGAGGCCTCCGAGGAGGCGATCCTCGCCCTCGCCATGGCAGACGATCTCACCGCCGCACCCCAGGGCGGCGCCGGCACCGACACCACGACCACCGCGACCGGAGCCGCCCGATGAGCGCCACCACCGCCCCGAGCACCCAGCGCCCGTCGCGCGGGACCGGACCCGAGCCGCGCCCGCGCGGCCCGCGCGCACTCCTCGCCTCGATCGGCGGGCAGAACGTCGGCCTCCTCGGCGCCCTCGTCGTCGTGATCGCCCTGTTCGGCTCGCTCGACCCCCATTTCCTCGGCTGGGACAACATCCGGGTGATCGGAGAGGCGGCCACCATCGCGGGGCTGCTCGCCGTGGTGCAGACCGTCGTCATCATCTGCGGCGGCCTCGACATCTCCGTCGGCTCCCAGGCCGGCCTCGCCTCCGTGGTCAGCGCGATGGTCTTCACCGCCACCGGCTCCAGCGCCCCGCTCGGCATCGGCGCAGCCCTGCTCGCCGGCGCCGCCGTCGGCCTGCTCAACGGCACGGTGATCATCCACGGCCGGGTCAACCCCACCATCGCGACCCTGGCCGGCCTCGCCGCGTACAAGGGACTCGCCCAACTCGTCTCCGACGGGCGGGCACAGGGCTATGTCCTCGGCGACCCGGTGTTCGTCTTCCTCAGCCGGGGGAGGATCGCCGGGCTGCCGACCATGGTCTGGATCCTGGCGCTGGTCGCGGCCGCGGTGCACGTCCTGCTCACGTACACCGACATCGGCCGCAACATCTACGCGCTCGGCGGCAACGACACCGCCGCCCGACTGGCCGGCATCAACCTCAACAAGTACCTGATCTCGGCGTACGCACTGACCGGCACGGTCGCCGCCCTCGCCGGTGTGCTGCTCACCGCGCGCACCGGCTCCGGGCAGCCGGTCTCCGGCAGCGAGGGACTGGAACTCCAGTCGATCACCGCGGCCGCGCTCGGCGGCTGTGCCCTCAAGGGCGGCAAGGGCACCATCGGTGGCACCCTGCTCGCGGTCGCCCTGCTCGGCGCCCTGCAGAACGGACTCACTGTCCAGGGCATCAACACCTTCTGGCAGAACGTCGCCCAGGGGCTGCTGCTGGTGGCCGCCGTCGTGATCCAGCAGCGCCGCAACCGCGGCCGCGCGGTCGGCCTGCCCGCGTAGATCAGTTCCGTTCAGCAACCTCCCAGACAGGAGAACCCACTTGACTCCGTCCACACGCGGGATCAGGCACGCCCTGACCGCGGTGACCACCTCGCTGACCATGCTGTTCGGCGGCGGCGCCCTCGCCGCCACGGCCGCGGCCGGCCTCCAGCTGGCCGCCGCTCCACCGGCGGCGGCTGTCGAGAACACGCTCGCCCGCACTCCCGCCATGGGCTTCAACAACTGGAACTCCACCCACTGCAGGGCCGAGTTCAACGAGTCGATGGTCAAGGGCATCGCGGACATCTTCGTCTCCCAGGGACTCAAGGACGCCGGCTACCAGTACGTCAACCTCGACGACTGCTGGGCCCTGCCGAACCGCGACGCCTCCGGCAACCTGGTGCCGGACCCGGTCCGCTTCCCGAACGGGATCAAGGCACTGGCCGACTACGTGCACGCCAAGGGCCTGAAGTTCGGCATCTACTCCAGCGCCGGCACCAAGACCTGCGACACCCTCGGCTTCCCCGGCGGACTCGGCCACGAGCAGCAGGACGCCAACCTGTGGGCGTCCTGGGGCGTCGACTACCTCAAGTACGACAACTGCAACAACCAGTTCGTCGATGCCCGGCAGCGCTACCGGGCGATGGGCGACGCGCTCAAGGCCACCGGCCGCCCCATCCTCTACAGCATCTGCGAGTGGGGCCAGAACCAGCCGTGGACCTGGGCGCAGGACGTCGGCAACTCCTGGCGCACCACCGGGGACATCTCCGACTCCTGGTCCAGCATGATCGGCATCGCGCACGCCAACCAGCCGCTCGCCCCGTACGCCCGGCCGGGCGCCTGGAACGACCCGGACATGCTGGAGGTCGGCAACGGCGGCATGACCGACACCGAGTACCGCACCCACTTCAGCCTCTGGGCCCAGATGTCCGCGCCGCTGCTGGTCGGCAGCGACCTGCGGACCGCGAGTGCGGCGACGCTGGCGATCCTCAAGAACACCGACGTGATCGCGGTCGACCAGGACCCGCTGGGCGTGCAAGGCACCGTGCTGTCCAGCGGCGGCGGCCTCGTCGTCATGAGCAAACCGCTGGCCGACGGCAGCCGCGCGATCACCCTGACCAACGAGACCGGCCAGTCCCAGACCATCACCACCACCGCGGAGGCCGCCGGGATCGGCGGGGCGCCCTCGTACACCCTCAAGGACCTGTGGTCCCGGCAGACCACCACCTCGACCGGCACGGTCAGCGCCTCGGTGCCCCCGCACGGCACGGTGATGTACCGGGTGACCCCGAGCGCGCCGATCGCGCTGCCCGCCGGACTGCACCAGCTCGGCGACCTGGCGTGGACCTCGGCGACCAACGGCTGGGGCCCGGTGGAGCGCAACAGGAGCAACGGCGAGAGCGGCTCCGGCGACGGGCACGCCCTCACCATCGGCGGTACCGCGTACGCCAAGGGCCTGGGCGCCCATGCCTCCTCCGAGGTCCGCTACCACCTGGGCGGGACGTGCCGGAACCTCACCGTCGACGTCGGAGTCGACGACGAGGCCGGCAACAACGGTTCCGTGGTCTTCCAGGTGTACCGAGACCAGAGCCTGGCCGCCGACAGCGGGGTCCTCCGGGGCAGCGATCCCGCGAAACGCCTCAGCGTCGACCTCACCGGCACGAACGACCTGCGGCTGGTGGTCACCGACGCCGGCGACGGCAAGGACTACGACCACGCCGACTGGGCGGGTGCGCGCCTCGCCTGCGGCGACGGCCCGTCGGCAGGCGGCCACGCCCTGAGCGACCTGCCCTGGGCCGGTGCCGACAACGGCTGGGGCCCGGTGGAGCGCGACCTCAGCAACGGCGAGCAGGCGGCCGGCGACGGCCGCACCCTGACCATCGGCGGTACGCGGTACACCAAGGGCCTCGGCACCCACGCCGCCGCCACCGTCACGTACTACCTGGGCGGCTCGTGCACCGGCCTGAGCACCGACGTGGGCGTCGACGACGAGGCCGGCAACAACGGCTCGGTGGTCTTCCGGGTGTTCGCGGACGGCGTGAAGGTGGCCGAGAGCTCCCGCCTGACCGGCAGCGCGGCCGCCGCCCACCTCGACGCCCCGCTCACCGGCGCCTACGAGCTCACCCTCCAGGTGGCCGACGCCGGCGACGGCAAGAACTACGACCACGCGGACTGGGCCGCCCCCATCCTCACCTGCGCCTGATCGCGACGGCCCGACCGCGG
>NZ_MWIG01000834.1:0-2162 GCF_002156145.1 Streptomyces sp. NRRL B-24572
GGCGGACGCGGCGGCCCGGGCGACCCTGGAGGAGGCCCGCGCGCGGTCCGAGGAGATGGGGACGATCGCCCGCCGGGACGCCGAGGGCGCCAGGGAGGCCGCGCGGGAGGCCTTCGAGGAGACCGAGCGGCGTGCGGCCGAGCTCCTGGCGGAGCAGCGGGCCGAGCAGAAGGCCGTACGGGCAGAGGCGGAGCGCACGGCCGAGGCGGAGGCGGCGGCCCTGGACGCCCGCCACGAGGAACTGGTCGCGGCGGCGGAGGCGGGGCTCGCGGAGACGCAGCGGGCCCTGGCCGAGACGGAGGAGCAGGCCCGGCACGGCCAGGAGGACGCCGAGGCCCGCGCGGAGGAGCTGCTCGCCGAGGCCAGGATGAAGGCGGAGCGGATCGAGCGCGAGACGGAACGGGTGCTGCGGGAGCACGAGGAGGCGCGGGACGAGATCCACTCCCACATGGAGCACATCCGCAACTCGCTCGCGGCACTGACGGGCCGCCCGGCGACACCGGAGCCGACTCCGGAACCGGCATCCGAGCCGGCCCCCGAACCGCAGGAAAAGGAAGGCGACTTGGAGGACGGGGAAGGCCCCGAGGCCGCCGAGTAGGCTCCCGCTCCATGCTCATGAAACTGACGGCGGTCACGCTCGACTGCGCCGACCCCATGGCCCTGGCCGCGTTCTACCACCGGGCCACGGGGATCCCGCTCGCCGACCGGTCCGACGACGAGTTCGCGGGACTGCGCGGCGCGGACGGCGGCCTGTTCCTCGGCTTCCAGCGGGTCGACGGCTACCGTCCCCCGTCCTGGCCGGGCCAGGAGGCCCCGCAGCAGCTGCACCTCGACTTCGACGTCGACGACCTGGACGGGGCCACGGCCCGCCTCGTGGAGTGGGGTGCGACCGTCCCGGACGTCCAGCCCCGGCCGGACCTGTGGCGGGTGGTCCTGGACCCGGCGGGGCACCCCTTCTGCCTGACGATCCCGCGCGGGGCGGCGTAGGGGGCCCGTCCTGCCGGTGGTGCGGCGGCGTCAGGCGTTCTCGGGCGCGCCGCTTCCCCGGTCGGTGAGCAGTGCTTCGGCGGCGGCCGTCGCCACCACCTCGGCGACGGTGGACAGGGCGGGCGAGTCCAGCTTCCACTGCTGCCAGTACAGCGGGACGTCCATGGGCCGCGCCGGCGCCAGCTCCACCAGCCGGCCGGAGCGCAGGAGCGGCTCCGCCTGCGGTTCGGGCACCATGCCCCAGCCGAGGCCGAAGGCCACCGCGTCCCGGAACCCGTCGGATGTGGGCACCAGGTGGCGGATGCGCCCCGCGCCCGAACGACCTCCGGTGAGGGACCTTACGAAGGCGTCCTGGAGGCCGTCGCGCCGGTCGAAGACCACGGTCGGGGCCTCGCACAGGTCCTCCGCCAGGGACCCGGTGAAGTGGACGGCGGCGAACTCGGGTGAGGCCGCGGCCCGGTAGCGGGCCAGGCCGAGCCGCCGTACCGTGCAGCCGGCCACCGGGTCGGGCGAGGAGGTGACGGCCGCCATCACCTGGCCCTCGCGCAGCAGGGCGGTGGTGTGGGACTCGTCCTCCCGGTGGAGCTCGAAGCAGATCGGCGGGTCCTGCGGAACCCGGGTGAGCGCGGGCAGGAACCAGGTGGCCAGGGAGTCGGCGTTGACGGCGATCGGGATCCGGACCGGGCCCTGCTCGGCCGCCAGGCCCAGTTCGGCGCGGGCGTCCCGTTCGAGCCGCGCCAGCTGGCGGGCGAACCGGACCACCACCTCGCCGGACTCGGTGGGGCGCACCGGTTTGGTGCGCATCAGCAGGACCCGGCCGGTGCGCTGCTCCAGGGCCTTGACCCGCTGGCTGACGGCGGAGGGGGTCACGTGCAGGGCGGCGGCCGCGGCGTCGAAGGTGCCCTCGTCGACCACCGCGAGCAGCGTCCGGACCTGGTCCAGGGGAAGCTCGTCCACGAGAAGAGCATAAGCGTGGCTAAGGGTACGTAAGAATCTTTAGCTGTACTCATCAGGGCGTCGTCCTTACGGTCGGAGCCATGACCAGCAGCATCCTCGCCGCCGTACTCGCCGGATTCGGAACCGGCCTCTCCCTCATCGTGGCCATCGGTGCCCAGAACGCGTTCGTCCTGCGCCAGGGCGCCCGCCGTCACGCCGTCCTCGCGGTCGTCGCGATC
>NZ_MWIG01000835.1:0-4274 GCF_002156145.1 Streptomyces sp. NRRL B-24572
CGCCGCCCGTGCCGCCGCCGGTGGTGCCGCCGGAGGAACTGCCCGTCGGGGTCGGGGTCTTGTCACCGCCGGTGCCGGTGTCGCACTGGGTGGGGCCCTTGAGGTCGCAGTCGCGCGGCATGGGAGCCGTCTTGGCGAGGGTGTTCGTGCCGTCGCCGGAGAAGGTCGGGTTCTTGCAGCTGCGGATGTCGACGCTCTCCGCGACCACGCCGGGGATGCGGCGGACCTGGGTCAGGCCGGCCTGGACGAGGTTGACGGGGAGCGGCGAGTAGCCGAGCCGGTCCACCGACTGCTGTCCCTGGCACAGGAAGTAGTAGGCGAAGGCCCCGAGGGACTTGCCCTTCTGCGGGTTGAAGTTCGACTCCACCGCCGTCGGGACGATCATGTAGCTGTAGCTGGAGAGCGGGTAGGTCCGGGCGTCGGTGGAGTCGTAGACCCCGTCGAGGCGCTGGGTGAGGTCGGGGTTGATGCGCGCCTGGGTCAGCGAGACCGCCACGTTCTGGGCGGTGGGCTCGGTGTAGTAGCCCTTGGCGTTGAGGATCTTGGCGACCGGGAAGCCGGTGGTGGACACGGCGTACGAGTACTCGACGTAGGTGATCGTGCCCTGGTTGCCGTCCTGGGCGACGTAGCCGGAGACGCCGTTGGAGCCGGACTGGCCGACGAAGCCGGTGCCGCCGACGACGGGGAAGTTGGAGGTCGGTCCGCAGGGGGTGCTGCGGCCCGCCCGGCGGCAGTACGCGTCCCAGAGCCCGGAGTGCTTCTTGCTCAGCCAGGTGGTCAGCTGGGCGGTGGTGCCCGAGCCGTCGGAGCGGACCACGGGGACGATCCGGCGGGCGGGGAGGCTCGCCGCGAGTCCCGGGTTGTCGGCCTTGAGCGCGGGGTCGTTCCACATGGTGAGGGCGCCGGTGAAGATCTTGGCGACGTTCTCGCCGGAGAGCCGCAGGTTGGTCACCCGGCGATTGCCGATCCGCAGGTTGTACATGAAGGCGGTGCCGCCCGCGACGATCGGCATGTAGCTGAACTTCCGCGAGGGCGGCGGGTCGGCGACGCCCGAGTCGTTGATGCCGTACGGGATCTCCGAGACGGCGAAGTCGACGGTGCCGTTGCGGAACTGGTTGCGTCCGTCGGAGGAGCCGGTGCCGTTGTAGTTGACCGTCATCCCGTACTGCTTGACGTTGGCCCGCCACTGGTCGAGGGCGTTCTGGCTCCAGGTGGAGCCGGCGCCGGAGACCGGTACGTAGCTCTCGGCGGCGGCGGGCGTCGCGGCGGGCGCCACGAGGGCGAGGGCGGTGACGAGCACGGCCAGGGTGCGCCGCAGCACGCGCGCGGGGAATGCCGGTGGGCGTCCGGACATCGGGTTCTCCTGATCGGTGGCGGGTGGTGCGGGTCGTGCCGGCACGCGTGCGGAACCGGGTCCGCGGGCGGATGCGGGTCGTACCGGGACGTCGGGGCGGGTGTCGGGGCCGTACGGCCGGGCGGTCAGCCGGCCCGGGACGACGGGACGGCGGAGGCCTCGGGCCCGGGGCCGTCCGGATGGACCCCGGACGGGTCGGGTCCGTGTGCCGGGGACCCCATGCGCTCCACGTCGTGCAGCGAGGCCGCGGTCCTGCGCTTCTGCTGACGGCGGCTCAGCTGGCCCGGTCCGCGTCCGCCGATCACCCGGGCGAGCAGGAAGAGCAGCAGGACGAGGGCCATCAGCAGGGCGGCGCAGCCGAAGCCGCGGGCGATCATGGCCTTCTCCGGGGAGGCGACCAGGGTGAAGGTGGCCAGCGGCAGCGAGGTCTGCGGCCCGTCGAAGGGGTTGGCGTTGAGGCCGGTCGCGGCGCCCGAGGTCAGCAGCACCGGGGAGGTCTCGCCGATGCCGCGGGCGGTGCCGAGGATGACGGCGGTGGTGAGGCCCGAGCGAGAGGTGGGGAGCACCACCGTCCACACGGTGCGCCACTGTCCGGCGCCGAGGGCGTAGGAGGCCTCGCGGAGCGAGCCGGGCACCAGGCGGATGACCACGTCCGAGGCCCGGATGATGATCGGCAGCATCATCACCGAGAGCGCCAGGGAGGCCGCGAAGCCCGACTTGCCGAGGCCGAGGGCGAGGATCGCGGTGGCGTAGACGAACAGGCCGGCCACGATGGACGGCAGGGCGGTCATCGCCTCCACGATGGTGCGGACGAAGCGGGCGTACCGGCCGGGCACCTCGTTGAGGAAGACGGCGCAGGCGAGGCCCAGTGGCACCGTGACGAGCAGGGAGATGCCGATCTGCTCCAGGGTGCCGACGATGGCGTGGAGCATGCCGCCCTCGGTGAGCGGCTGGAGGGGTCCGGTGCCGGACATGTCCTCCGTGAAGAAGTTCGGGTGGGGCAGGGCCTCCCGGCCGCGCCACAGGGCGTAGCCCACGATGAAGAGGAGTGCGGCGAGCAGCAGGAACGCCAGGGTGTGGACGAGGGTCTGGGCGAGCCGGGCGCGGATCACGGCGCCGTTCTCGTCGAGGGAGATCAGCACCGCGTACAGCGCCATGAAGGCGAGGTGGGCGACGACGGTGAAGCCGAGGGCGCCGTCGAAGGGCAGCACCCGCCCGAAGATCACGGAGGTCAGGGCGAGGGCGGCGGCGCCCGCGCCGACGAGGGCGAAGACGTCCCGGGCGTGCAGCGCGGAGGTCGTACGGCGGGTCTCCGCGGGGGCGCCGGGGCCGTCGGGGACGACGTCGGGGGTGACCGTGCCGGCGGAGTCCGGGCGGATCTGGTCGGTGGTCAGGGTCATGCCTCGGCTCCCGTTCCGGACCGGCTGCGGGCGACCACGGAGGACGCGACGAAGTTGACGACGAGGGTCATCAGGAAGAGCGAGAGCCCGGCCGCCATCAGGGCGGACATGCCGAACGGGCTGGCGGCTCCGTAGCGCAGGGCGATCAGGGCGGAGACGGAGTTGGCGCCGTTCTCCAGGAGGTGCGGCTGGAAGACGAAGACCGGGGAGATGATCATGACGACGGCGATGGTCTCGCCGAGCGCCCGGCCGAGCCCGAGCATCGTGCCGCCGATGATGCCGCCCTTGCCGAAGGGCAGGACGACCGTGCGGATGACGCCCCACTGGCTCGCCCCGAGCGCGAAGGCTCCTTCGCGTTCGCCGGGTGGGGCCTGGGCGAAGGCCTCGCGCATCACGGAGCAGGCGATGGGGGTGACCATCAGCGCCACGACGACTCCGGCGATGAAGGTCGAGGAGGTGTAGACGGTGGCCGGGGAGAGCGGGTCGTCCGGGTCGGCGCCGTTCACCGCGAAGACCGGGATCCAGCCGAAGTAGGTGGAGATCCAGCGGGACAGGCCGGTGATGTGGGGCTGGAGGAAGAAGAAGCCCCACAGTCCGTAGACGACGCTGGGCACGGCGGCCATCAGGTCGACGAGGCTGACGAGGGTGCGGCGCAGTCTGCGGGGCGCGTACTCGGTGATGTAGAGCGAGGTGCCGAGGGCGAGCGGCAGGGCGAAGGTGATCGCGGTGACGCCGATGAGGACGGTGCCGGGCAGGACGGCGGCGATGCCGAAGCGGTGGGAGTCGGGCTCCCAGGCCGGGGTGGTGAGGAAGGAGCCGCCGGCTCCGGCGAGGGCCTGGCTCGCGCGGACGCCGAGGAAGACGCCGACGAGGGTCATGGTGACGAGGACGACGGCTCCGGCGCCACGGGCGCCGACGCGGAAGAGCCGGTCGGCGGGGTCCTTGGCCGCGGACCTGGTGCGCGGCACGTCGGTGTCGGCGGTGACCGGGGTGGTGACGGTGCTCAAGAGACGTTCCTCCGGGCCGCGTCGGGCAGTCGCAGGCCGCGCAGTCGGCGCGTGTACGTCACACCCGTGGCCACCTGCCCCGCGACGGCGGCGGCGAGGAAGAGCTGGAGGCTGTCGCGGCACTCGCGCTGGCGCCGGTACGCCCGGGCGGCGACGGCCACGCAGTGGTCGTCCAGGGCGAGTTGCCAGGTCCAGGTGCCGGTGGCGTCGGCGGTCATGGTGACGAGGGGGACCGCGCGGTCGAGCCCGTCGCGCAGTCGTACGACGGCGGAGTGGCAGGCGGTGTGGCCCCGGTGGAAGTCCGGGCCGCGGCCGAGTTCGTGGTTGTTGGCGCCGACGAGCCGCCAGCTCACCGCCTCCGTACGGTTCGCGGCCGGCGTCCACTCGTCCGGCGCCTGACGTCTTTCGACGTCCACCCATGACACAAAGAGAAACCGTGGCCGAGACACGGAGCCGCCCCCTTCGCCCGGAACTCAGCGTGGTCGACAATCGGCCACGCTGAGTTCCGGGCGA
>NZ_MWIG01000836.1:0-2166 GCF_002156145.1 Streptomyces sp. NRRL B-24572
TGGCTCGTCGACGAGCCAAGAAGGCCAGATGAGCTTGGACGGCCTCGTCGGGATAGAGCGTCTTGTAGCCGAGGGTGACGTTGATGTCCTGGTGTCCAGCGATGACCTGGGCGATGTGCGGGGGCAGGCCGGTCTGGTGACCCGGGTGACGATCGCGTGGGGGTTGTCGGTCCGCCGGTCCGCGCGGCGGGCTAGACAACGTTGAAACTTCAACCAGTTGACCGGGCCCATGGGCACCGGATGCGGCCGTTGGTCCGGGGGGATGGCGCGGTTGGCGGTGTCGAGCGGTGCGGACTGGCGTGTGCACCGTGCACCGGATCCGCGCAGAACAGGTGCTCGCTGTCGTTATCGCCGACGGTCTTGGCTGGCGACAGTGAAGCCACGGCCGCAGAAACGGCGAGTAGAGGCCGATCCGTGACGAGATCGAGCAACTCTTCGACTTCGAGGCGGTCTCGCCACCGACGCTTCAAACGGTCTGATCCGTCCACCAGTGGATGTCGGTCGTCCCAGTCGGTCTCGGCTGCGCGCCTTTTGACCACCGTCCCTCGAACCTTCAGTTCCGTCGACAGAGAGGAAACGCAATGTCTGACACCACAGGAGCCAAGACGTACGACGTGGCCGTGCTCGGCTGCGGACCCATGGGCGCCGCGCTGGCCCGCAACTTCGCCGCCAAGGGCCGTAAGACGGCCGCGTGGAACCGCTCCCCGGCCAAGGCTGAGGCCCTCGCGCCCCACGGAGTGAGCCCGATCCAGGACGTCGACGAGGCCGTGCGGTCCTCGAAACTGGTGGTCGCCTGCGTCTCGACGTACGACGCGGCGCGTGAGGTGCTCGCGGGTGTCACCGACTGGAGCGGCACCACACTGGTCAACGTCGGCACCGGCGCCCCGGCACAGGCCGAGGAATGGCAGGCCTGGGCCGGGGAGCGCGGCGTTCCGTACCTCGACGGCGCGATTCTCTGCTACCCGCCGCAGATCGGCACCGAGGAGGGCCTGGTCCTCTACTCGGGCTCACCGGAGGCGTGGGCCGAACACGAGCAGACCCTGATGGCGACGGGCGTCTACGCGACGCTGGTGTCGGGCGACGTCAAGGCCGCCAGCGTGCTCGACGCCGGCATCATGGGCGCGTTCTACGTGCCGGCGCTGAGCGCCTACGTCGAGGCAGCGACCTACGCCCTGGACCAGGGCGTCGTCCCGGAGACCTTCAACGCGCTGAGCGAGATGCTCTTCCAGACCTTCGCCGTCGTGGCGGAGGAGTCGGTCGCCGCGATCGCGAGCGACCAGCACGAGACCGACATCGCCCATCTGAGCGCATACGCCGAGGGCTGCCGTGCCGGGCTCGACCTCATGCAGGCCACGGGCTTCAAGGCCCGGCTGCTCAAGGCCGCCGTGGAAAACCTGAACGAGGCCGAGAAGGCCGGCTTCGGAGGACTCGGCTTCTCCGCCCTCACGAAGGTGGCGCGTACCGGCGGCTGAGTCTCCACGCCGGGGGTCGAGCTCCGGGCCGCCCACTCACCCAACCGGGGGCTTGCGTGCACAGGAGGCACGTCCACGACCACGCCACAGCCCTGCGCCTTGATGCAGGCGCACTCCTCAAACGCAGGCTCAATGGGCCTATTCTCCCGAAGCGAAACGACAAGCAGCTCTGTCATCACAGTGACGTTCGGTTAGACCGTGTTCTATGTGGTGAGGCGGAGGAGTCGTTTGTAGCAGCAGATGGCCGCGGCGAGGCCGAGGAAGGCCAGGTAGTTGCGGGGATGGCGTTCGTAGCGGTGGTTGAGGCGGCGGTATCCGGTCAGCCAGGACATGGTCCGCTCGATCACCCACCTGCGGCGCCCGAGTCGTTCGGACGACTCGATGCCCTTGCGGGCGATGCGGACGCCGATGCGTTTCCCGCGGAGCCATTTCCGCAGCTCAGGTATGTCGTAGGCCTTGTCGGCGTGCAGGCGCTGGGGCTTGAAATGACGGCCGCGGTGGGGGTCGTGTCTCGTTTGGTGACCGAGCAGCATGGGCTTCAGGGCCTGGCTGTCGTGGGTGTTGGCGGCCGAGACGCCGACGACCAGGGGCAGTCCGTTCGCGTCCGACAGGACGTGCATCTTGGAACCCGGCTTGCCCCGGTCCACGGGGCTCGGACCGGTGAGTTCGCCCCCTTTTTCGCCCGGACGTGGGC
>NZ_MWIG01000837.1:0-2070 GCF_002156145.1 Streptomyces sp. NRRL B-24572
CCCTGCTGACCGCGGCGGTGACGCTCGTGGCGGCGCCGCTGCTGTGCGTGCCGTCGCTCGCGGCTCCCTGGGCGGAGCGCCACCGCCGGCGGGCCGGGGCGCTCCTCGGCCGACCGGTGGAGCCGCGCCCGCGCGCCGTCCGCCGCGACCTGGCGTGGCTCGCGGTCCAGGTGGCCACCGGCCTGCCCGCGGGCGCGGTCGCCCTGCTGTGCCTGGGCAACCTGCTCCTCACCCTGGTCGTCACCGTGGGGTGGTGGGCGTTCCCCGCATCGGACCCGCCACGGCTCCTGCTCCTCGACGTCCCCGTCGACGGCTGGACCCCCGCGCTGACGGCCGACCTGGCGCAGTTCGTTCTCCTCGCGGCCCTGTCGGCCCTCGCCCTCCCCCCGCTCGCCCGGGTGCACGCGCGGTGCTGTCTGGCCGTCCTGGCGCCGTCCTCCGCGGAGCGGCTGGCGGCGCGCGTCAGCGAGCTCACCCGGACGCGCGCGGACGTGCTGCGGGCGCACGGGGCGGAACTCCGCCGGATCGAACGCGACCTGCACGACGGCACGCAGGCCCGGCTCGTGGCCATCGCCATGCGGCTGGCCGTGGCCGGGGAGACCCTTCCCCGGGACCCGGACGCGGCCGCCGTGCTCGTACGGCAGGCCCAGGCCGAGACCGAGGAGGCCATGACCGAGCTGCGTTCCGTCATCCGCGCCGTCTACCCCCCGGTGCTGGCGGACCAGGGTCTCGTCGGCGCGCTCGGTGCCCTGGGCACCAGGGCCGGTGTGCCGACCCGTATCGACATCGGCGAGCTCGGCGAGGTCCCCGCCGCGGTCGAGGCGGTCGCCTACTTCGCCGTCACCGAGGCCCTCGCGAACATCGCCCGGCACAGCCGGGCCACCAGGGCCGCCGTCCGGGTCGCCCGCGACGGCGCGTCGCTGTCCGCGGAGATCACCGACGACGGGACCGGCGGGGCGGACGCGTCCCGGGGCAGCGGTCTGGACGGAATCGGTCGCCGCGCGGCCGCCCTGGACGGCACCATGAAGATCATCAGCCCGCCGGGCGGGCCGACCACCCTGACCGTGGAGCTGCCGTGCGTGTAGTCATCGCCGAGGACAACGTCCTGCTGGCCTCGGGGCTCGAACTCCTCCTCGGCTCCCAGGGCTTCGAGGTCGCCGCGATCGCGGAGGACGCCCCCGGCTTCCTCGCCGCCGTCG
This sequence comes from Streptomyces sp. NRRL B-24572, assembly GCF_002156145.1. Taxonomy (NCBI): domain Bacteria; kingdom Bacillati; phylum Actinomycetota; class Actinomycetes; order Kitasatosporales; family Streptomycetaceae; genus Streptomyces; species Streptomyces sp. NRRL B-24572. The sequence continues at coordinate 1,200 of NZ_MWIG01000837.1, forward strand.
AGACCCACCGCCCGGACGTCACCATCGTCGACGTACGGCTGCCCCCGGCCTTCCGCGACGAGGGGATCCACGCCGCCCTCCGGGCCCGCCGCGACCACCCCGGACTTCCCGTCCTGGTCCTGTCCCAGTACGTCGAGCAGGAGTACGCGGGCCGTCTCCTCTCCGACCCCCGCGGCGGCATCGGCTATCTCCTCAAGGACCGGGTGAGCCGCATCGCGGAGTTCACCGACGCCCTGCGCCGCGTGGCCGCCGGCGGCACCGCCATGGACCCGGAGGTGATCGCCCAGCTCCTCGCCGTCCGCGGCGACCCCGTCGACGCCCTCACCCCCCGCGAGCGCGAGGTCCTGGCGCTGATGGCCGAGGGACACGACAACGCGGGCATCGCCCAGCGGCTCTTCGTCACCGACAACGCCGTCCACAAGCACATCGGCAGCGTCTTCCTCAAACTCGGCCTGTCGACCGGCGACAGCGGCCACCGCCGGGTCCGCGCCGTCCTGGCCTGGCTCCGCCGCCACGGCGGCCCGAGCCCGGTCGAGTAGGCGTCGAAGGGCCCCTGAACGGGCGGAAACCCGTTCACTCGCTCAGTTCGCCCCGCAGGACCGCCTGGTCGGCGCGGCGCAGACGCTCGACGAAGGCGGCGGCGTCCCCGGACGGCAGCGTCCGGTCGAAGACCGCGCAGTCGTACGCGGTCGCGAACAGCGCCTCGTCGGCCCGGGGCGGGTCATCCGCCTCGTCGACGGCGAGCCCGGCGGCCCGCAACACGGCGGCCACGCCGAACCGCGGGTTCTCGTCGCCCTCGCCCAGCAGCACGCGCACCCGCGCACCAGAGGCCCCGCCGCCCGCCGGTCCACGGGCCGGGCCGCACCCCGGA
>NZ_MWIG01000838.1:0-184 GCF_002156145.1 Streptomyces sp. NRRL B-24572
GGGGTTGCTGCTCTGACTCACTCGTACGTTCTACAGGATGCGGCCGTCGGGAGCAGGGGCGGAGGCGGGGAGGCAGGGTGCGGGTTACTTGTCGTGGACGACGTGGACGAAGAACATCGCGACGAGGAAACCCAGCACCATGCGCACGGCCGCGTACCTGACCATGCCGATGAGCCCGGCCCAC
>NZ_MWIG01000838.1:213-1488 GCF_002156145.1 Streptomyces sp. NRRL B-24572
CCCTGACGCCGGTGGGCCGGCCGGGACCGGGTCCTAGACCGCCGGCTGCTGCTGAGTGATGCAGTGGATGCCGCCGCCGCCCGCGAAGATCGGGCGGGCGTCGACCAGGGTCACGCTACGGTCCGGGAAGAGGCGGCGGAAGATCTCGGCCGCGACCTCGTCGTGCGGGTCGCCGAAGGCGCAGAGGACGACGCCTCCGTTGCACAGGTAGTGGTTGATGTACGAGTAGTCGACCCAGTCGCCCTCCTCGTCCTTCAGGACGGTGGGCGCCGGGACCTCTATGACCTCCAGCGGGCGGCCCTTCGCGTCGGTCTGGCCGCGCAGGATCTCCACGTACGTCTTCGAGCGCACGTAGTCCGGGTGGGCCGGGTCCTGCTGGCTGTGGACGAGGACCGTGCCGGGGCGGGCGAAGGCGGCGACGATGTCGACGTGGCCCTGGGTGCCGTAGAGGCCGTAGTCGCCGGCGAGGCCGTGCGGGAGCCAGATCGCCTTGGTCGTGCCGAGCTTGGCGTGGATCTCCTGCTCGACCTGCTCGCGCGTCCACTCGGGGTTGCGGCCGGCACCGAGCTGGACCGTGTCGGTGAGGAGGACGGTGCCCTCGCCGTCGACGTGGATCGCGCCGCCCTCGTTGACGAGGGGGGACGGGAGGACCTGGACCCCCGCCACGTCCGCGACATGGCGGGCGATCTTGGAGTCGTGCTCCCAGCGGGCCCAGTCCTGGGCGCCCCAGCCGTTGAACACCCAGTCCACGGCGGCGAGTTCGGTGCCGTTCGTGACGAAGGTCGGGCCGATGTCCCGCATCCAGGCGTCGTCGAGCTCGCGCTCGACCAGGTCGATCTCCGGGCCGAGGAGCGCACGGGCCGAGTCGGCGTCGCCGGGGGCGACGACCACCGTCACCGGCTCGAAGCGGCGGACGGCGCGGGCCACCGACGCCCAGGCCTCGCGGGCCTCGGAGAGCTCCTCCTCGTTGGTGAAGGTGGGGTTGGGGCTGGGCCAGGCCATCCAGGTGCGCTCGTGCGGCATCCATTCGGCGGGCATGCGGAAGGTCATCGATGAGTCCTAGAGGAAGTAGAGGCGGTTGAGGGAGACGGATTCGGCCGCCTCGGAGCGGATCGGGGAGCCGTCGAGCGAGACGAGGCCCGTCCGGCCGTCGACCTGCACGTCGCCGACGCGGGAGTTGAACCGCAGGTCGGCGGGGCCGATGCCACGGGTGCCGCGCACGGCCACCCGGCGCCGGCGGGTCGGCAGGGAGTCGGAGCCGAGGTCGACGGCGGC
>NZ_MWIG01000839.1:0-1385 GCF_002156145.1 Streptomyces sp. NRRL B-24572
CCGGCCGCCGCCACCGCCGCCGTCGCGCTCGTCCCGCCCGAGCGGCGCGGGCGTGCCCTCGGCCTGGTCCTCGGCGGGATGAGCGCGGGCACCGTGCTCGGCGTGCCGCTCGGGCTGCTCGTCGCGGCGGCCTCCGGCTGGCGGGCGGCCCTGTGGTTGATCACCGCGCTCGGCCTGGCCGCCCTGCTCGGCGTCGCGACCGCGCTGCCGCCCGTACGGGGAGCCGCCGCGCCCTCGCTGCGGGACCGGATCGGCGCCCTCGCCCGCCCCCGGGTCGCCGTGGTCGTCGCCGTCACCTTCACGCAGACCGTGGCCAGCCTCGGGCTCTACACCTACCTGGAACCCGTCCTGCACCGCGTCGCCGGCGTGGGCAGCGCCGTGCCGTACCTCTGGGTCTGGGGCATCGGCGGGGTCTGCGGCAGCTTCCTCGCCGGGACCCTCGTCGACCGGACCGGCCGACCCGCCCGCCTCGCGGTCACGCTCCTCGGCATCCTCGGCGGCGCCCTCGCGCTCCTGCCGTGGACCGGGGCCGTACCCGGGCTCGTCCTGCTGCCCCTGCTCGTCTGGGGCGCGGTCGGCTGGGCCTTCGTCGTCCCGCAGCAGCACCGGCTCCTCGCGGGGGACGGCGGAGCCGCCGCCGTCGGCCTCAACAGCTCCGCCACCTACCTCGGCGGCGCCGTCGGCTCCGCTCTCGGCGGCCTCGCACTCGCCCACGGGCTCGACGCCCGCCTGCTCCCGCTCCTCGCCGCCGGGGCAGCGCTCGCGGGAGTCCTCTTCCACCTCGCGGTGGCCCGGCGAACCACCGGGCCCGACCTTCCGGACAACGCACACGGGGCCGGAGCCGCGGACGCGACCGCGGCCGGGGCCCCCGAAAGGAACGCCTCATGAAATTCGGCGTCAATCTGCCCAACTACGGGCCCGAGGCCACTCCCGACGCCCTCGCCGACTGGGCGCTGCGGGTCGAGGCGATGGGCTACCACTACGCGATGGTCTCCGACCACGTGGCGCTCACCCCGGACGTCCAGCACCTCTTCCCCGCCCCGTTCTACGATCCCTTCGCGACCCTCGCCTGGCTCGCCGGGGTCACCAGGACGGTGGGGCTCGGCACGACGGTGACGATCCTCCCGTACCGGCATCCCGTGCACACCGCCCGCGTCGCCGCCAACATCGACCGGTTCAGCAACGGCCGGCTCGTCTTCGGCGCGGCCGCCGGCTGGGCCGCCCGGGAGTTCGCCGTCCTCGACGTGCCGTACCGCAAGCGCGGTGCGATCAGCAACGAGTACCTCGCCGCGATCAAGGCCTGCTGGGCCGACGAGGTCGCCTCCTTCGACGGCGCCCACGTCTCCTTCCGCGAGGTCCACACCGGGCCGCTGCCCGTGCAGCGG
>NZ_MWIG01000084.1:0-12201 GCF_002156145.1 Streptomyces sp. NRRL B-24572
CACCGGCAGCGTGACCCTCGACGGCACGCTGGAGCCGCCGTTCCACGTCGGCGACATCGTCGTGCTGCCCAAGAACCAGGAGCACGTCGTCCACAACACCGGTGACAACGAGCTGAGTTGGGTCTCCCTCTACTGGCCGCTGCGCGAGCCCGCCATCCGTACCGACAACGACAACGAGGAGGTCGCCGCATGAGCGCCGACGTGTCCACCCACTGGATCACCGCCACCCCGCCCACCCCCAACGGCGACCTCCACATCGGTCACCTCGCCGGGCCCTACCTCGCCGGCGACGTGCTGCGCCGCTTCCTCGCCGCCGAGGGCACCGGCACCGTCCGGTACACCACCGGCCTCGACGACCACCAGAGTTACGTCCCCGTCCGCGGTCGGGGCGACGGCGGACGCAAGGGCGACGAGGTCGCCGACGGCTACGGCGCCTCCATCGAGTCCGTGTGGCAGCAGGCCGGCGCCGACTTCGACGCGATCGTCCGCCCGCGCCGCGACGCCGGCTACCAGGCGGCCGTCCAGGACTTCTTCGCCCGCCTGTACGACGCCGGGCACATCGTCGCCCGTACGCGACCGCTGCCGTACTGCACCGGCTGCGAGCGCTGGCTGTACGAGGCGTACCTCAAGGGCGACTGCCCGCACTGCGGCTCCGGCTCCAACGGCAACGCCTGTGAGCCCTGCGGCCGCCCCAACGACTGCGCCGACCTGACCGACCCCGTCTGCACCGGCTGCGGCGCCACCCCCGAACTCCGCGACTGCGAGCGGCTCTACTTCCCCCTCGCCCCCTGGGAGGACCAGCTCACCTCCTTCTGGGAGCAGGTCGACATGCCGCCCCACCTGCGCTCCCTCTGCGAGCGGATGCGCGCCGACGGGCTCCCCGAGATCGCCGTCAGCCACCCCTCCGAGTGGGGCGTGCCGGTGCCCGTCGCGGGCTTCACCGACCAGCGGATCTACGTCTGGTTCGAGATGGCCCCCGGCTACCTCCTGGAGTGGACCGGCGCCGGCGAGACCGGGCCCGCCCCCGCGCCCGTCCAGTTCTTCGGCTTCGACAACGGCTACTTCCACGCCCTGCTGTTCCCCGCCGCCTTCCGGGCGTACGACCCCGAGATCGCGCTGCCCCGGGCCTTCGTCGTCAACGAGTTCTACCGGCTCGAAGGGCTCAAGTTCTCCACCAGCCGGCGCCACGCCATCTGGGCGCACGAGGAACTCGCCCGGACCAGCGCGGACGTCCTGCGCTACCACGTCCTCTCCGACCGCCCCAACGGCCGCCAGACCAGCTTCGGTTCCGCCGCCCTCGCCACCAGCAAGGAGCGGCTCGCCGAGCGCTGGGACGGCTGGCTCGGCCGGCTCCTCACCGCCGTCGCCGAGTCCGGTGGCGTCGCCTTCGACGAGGCGCCGCAGGGGCCCGCGTGGGAGCGGCTGCGCGGGCGGCTCATCGAGACCGTCGGCCAGCTGCGGGAGGCGTACGGCGTCGAGGGGTACGACGCGCGGCGAGCGATCGCGCTGCTCGACGAAGTGGTCTGCCTCGCCGAGGACTTCGGATACGTGAACGGCTTCGAGGGCGAGCGTCCCGACGGCGCCTCCGCGTACCGCTCCGCGCTCTCCGCGCAGCTCGCCGTCGCCGCCGCCCTGTCCGCCTGGGCCGCGCCCGCCCTCCCGTACGGCTCCGCCCGGCTCGCCGCCCTCCTCGGCCTCGCGCCCCAGCCGCGCCGGGTCGACGCGGAGGCCCTCGCGCCGCTCGCCCCGGGGACGCCGGTGGCGGCCTGGCCCGGGACGGTCTTCAGTGCCTGAGTCCTCGGTGGACCTCCTTCCGCGCGGTGCCGTCGTCGGGCCCTTCTCCGGGCCCCGGGCCGCCTGGGGCGAACACCTGGAGCGGGCCGCCGAGCGGTACGGGACGGCCGTGAACTGGGAGCTGTACGACGACCGGGGCGAGGCCGAGACGGCCCGGCAGATCGCCGAGGCGGTCGTCGCCGAGGGCCGGCACGCGCTCGTCGTCGGGCACTTCAACAGCGCCGGCGCGGCGGCCGCCCTCCCCGTCTACCGGGCGGCCGGACTCCCCGTCCTCCTCCCGCTCGCCACCACGCCCGACCTCCTCGCCGACGGCGCCGGCACGCTCCTGCGCTGGTGCCCCGACGACCGGGCCCAGGCGGCCGACCTGCTCGCCGCCGTACGGGACGCGGGCCACACCCGGGTCGCGGTCACGCACGACGGCAGCGCGTACGGGGAGCGGCTGGCGCTGCTCGTACGGGACGCATCGGCGGGCGCGCCCGGGAGGTTTGTCGCCGTGCCCTCGGGGGCCGTGGTCTCCGACGGGAGCGGGCCCGCGACGGGAGCCGTGCCCGTGCCGGCCGTCCTGGCCGAGCCTTCCCCCGGCGTTCTCGACGCCCCCTCGGGGCGGGACGCCGCCGCGCTCACCGCGCTCGTCGTCTGCGGCACCCACGTCGGGGCCGCGCGGGTGGGACGGGAGTGGCGGGCGGCCGGGTTCGAGGGCGCGTTCTGGTTCACCGACGACTGCGCGGTGGACGAGTTCGCGGACCTGCTCGGCCCGCCTGCCGGTCCCGCCGCCGTGGCCCGGATGCGCGGAGGGCCCGAAGCCCACGTGGACGCGGCCTTCGCGGCCGCCACCGCCGCGCTCTCCGAGGACCCCGGACGCACCGGGCGCACCCTCCTCGCCGCCGTGCGGGCCCACGCCGACCGGGGGTTCACCGCGCTCGGCGAGCCCGAGGCCGGGAGCGTGGGCTGGGACTTCGTGCCGGTGCCCGCTGCGAGCGGTGCGCGGACTCCTCGTACCGCCGGTCGGCACGGGCGCGCCTACGACGTCATCGTCGTCGGCGCCGGGGTCGTCGGCTCCGCCACCGCCTCCGTACTCGCCCGGCACGGCGCCCGGGTCGCGCTCGTCGCGCCCATGGACGGGCGCCAGGACCACGCCACCGCCTGGTCCGGCGGGCTCGTCCGGTCCTTCGAGGCCGACCCGTACCTGCGCGGGCTCGCCCTCCGCAGCCACCACCTCGCCTGGGGGCCCGCCGCGCTCGCGCCCGGACCGTACGGCTTCATGACCACCGGGTCGCTCGTCCTCTGCGGCGACGCCGACCTGGAGCAGGCCGAGAAGGGCGTGGCGGAGCTCAACGGGGCCGGGGTGCCGGCGGAGTTGCTGGATCCGGACGTACTGGGGGCTCGCTTCCCGGGACTCTCCGTGGACGGCATCACCGCCGCCGTGTGGGAACCCGAGGCCGGTTACGCCGATCCGCCCCGCACCGCGCGCGTCTACCGCGACCGCGCCCTCGCCCACGGGGCCCGGCTGCTGCCCGCCCGCGTCCACGCACTCGACGCCCCGCCGGGGGCCGACCGGGTCCGCGTCCTCCTCGAACCCGGCGGGCCCGTCGAGGCCTACGCCGTCGTCCTCGCGGCCGGCGGCGGCACCGGGGAGATCGCCGGGCACCGGCTCGGCGGTGCGGACGCCGGACGCACCAAGTCCATCCGGTACGGCTTCTTCCACCACCCCGCGACGGCCGGACTGCCGACCGTCGTCGACATGGTGAGCGGGGTGTGGGGGCGGCCCCAGCTCACCGGGGAGGCGGCCGGCGGCTACATGGCCGGGCGGCCCGTCGACGAGTGGGACGTACCCCCGGGCGGGCTCGCCACGCTGACCGACGAGCACGTGGCGTACATCCGCCAGGGCGCGGCCGCGCGGTGGCCCTGGCTCGCCGACCCCGCGACCCGCTTCCTCGGCGGGCGGCAGGGCGTCGACCTGTACACGCCGCACTCCCGGCCGCACCTCGGGCGCGAACGGGCCGACAGCCGGATCGTCCTTGCGACCGGGTGGTCGGGGGCGGGGTTCAAGACGGCGCCGGCGGCGGCGGAACTGGCGGCGGCGGAGGCACTGGACGTACTGGACGGCCCGTGACCCCGGGGCCCGCGCTGCCGGGCCCGGGCCCGCGCCCCGTGCGGGATGCGCCCGCCCGGGACGGCGCGCCTGGCCGCGCCTCCGTCCCCCGTGTCTGGACCCGCACCACGACGGCGCCGCACGACGTGGTGCGGGTTCAGGCGCGGAAGCCTCTGGCGCCGGCAGGGCGCGGGTCCGTTGTGCCCACCCTTCCCCGAGCTCTCGGCTTCGCTCGAGCAGGGGGGACCCCCTTCGCCCCGGCGGAACGCATGCCCACAACTCGCTTGGAGGTGACACCATGACCGATCTGCTGCAGCGGCCCGAGGCCGCCCAGCGGCCCACCGCCCTCGGCGTGCGCGCGCTCGTCGTGTTCTATGTCAGCAGTCTCGTCGGGACCGGCATCCTTCTGGTGCCGGGGCTGACCGAGCGGCAGGCCGGCCCCGCCGCGCTGCTCGCGTGGCTGGCGCTCGCGCTCAGCTCGTACCCCTTCGCCCGTTTCTTCGCGGAGATGTCGGCCTGGCGTCCCGACGCCTCCGGTCTCGCCGCGATGGTGGAGGCCGGGTTCGGCCGCCGCCCGGGCCGCGCGGCGGCGTTGCTGCTCGTCGCCACGTACGTCATCGGCAACCCCGTGATGGGCATCGTCTCCGCCCGCTGTCTGCTCGGACTGCTCGGGCAGCCCGACGGGCCCGTGTACCCGATCGCGATCGGTTTCATGGCGCTGTCGGCCGCCTTCACGCTGCTGGGCCTCACCGCCGGCGCCCGGGTGCAGACCGCGGCCCTGGTCGTGCTGCTGCTCGGTCTCGGCGGGGCCGTGGTGCTCGCGGTGCCGCGGTTCGACGCGGGGGAGTACACCCCGTTCCTCACGCACGGCTGGGGCGGCGTCGGCATCGCCGTCGTCACCGCCTTCTTCTCCTTCCTCGGCTGGGAGAACGTCTCCACCCTCGCCGAGCAGGTCGACGACCCGGCCCGCAGCTACCGGCGGGCGATCCGCTGGGCGGTGCCGATCGTCGGACTCCTTTACGCGGCGGTGACGGCCGCCTATCTGGCCGTCCCGGGCGACGAGCCCGTCGTCATCACCGCCCTCCTCGGCGCCTCGCTCGGCGACGGCGGTGCGCTCGCCGGTGATCTCCTCGCCCTCGGGCTCGCGGTGGTCGCCACCAACGCCTGGGTGCTCGGCGCGACCCGGGTCGTCCGGGCCGCCGCCCGCGAGCGGATCCTGCCGCGCGCCCTCGCCGACCGCCCCGTGCCGACGACCGTCGCGCTCGCCCTCGCGTACGCGGCCGTCCTCGGCGCCCTGACCCTCACCGGCACCGGTGAGGAGCTGGTGCTCGTCGTCACCAGCAGCGCCTTCCTGCTCCTGTACGTGGCCGCCGCCGCGGCCGCCCTGCGGGCCCGCGGCACCGGCCGCGCCCTGCGCGCGACCGCCGTCGTGACCCTGCTGATCGCGGCCGTCTTCCTCTCCTTCGCCGGTACGGGACTGCTGCTCGCCCTGCTCCTCGCCGTCGGCTGCGCGGTCGTCACCGGCCGCGTCCGGACCTCCTGAACCCCCTCCACCGAAAGGCACTTCGCCATGAACGAGACCGTGAACGAGATCGTGAACGAGACCACCCCCGTCTACGACATCGTCGGTGTCGGCTTCGGGCCCGCCAACCTCGCCCTCGCGATCGCCATCGAGGAGTACAACGAGCAGGCCGCGCCCGCCGAGCGGCTCACGGCCGTCTTCCTGGAGAAGCAGCCGAACTTCGGCTGGCACCGGGGCATGCTGCTCCCGGACGCCACCATGCAGGTCTCGTTCCTGAAGGACCTGGCCACGATGCGCAATCCGCGCAGCCGCTTCGGCTTCGTGCCGTACCTCCACGACCGCGGCCGCCTCGTCGACTTCATCAACCACAAGATGCTGTTCCCGACCCGCGAGGAGTTCCACGACTACCTCCAGTGGGCCGCCGACGGCGTGGACCACATGGTCCGTTACGGACTCGAAGTCACCGCCATCCGCCCCGCGGGGGCCGCAGGGCCCGTCGTCGAGGTCGACGTCGCCGCCGCCGGGGAGGCCGAGGCCGTCACGTACCGGGCGCGGAACCTCGTCATCGGCACCGGCCTCGTGCCCCGGCTCCCCGAGGGCATCACCTCCTCCGAACGCCTCTGGCACAGCAGCGAGTTCCTGCACCGCCTCGCCGCCCTGCCCACCGCCGCGCCGCGCCGCTTCGTCGTCGCCGGGGCCGGGCAGAGCGCCGCCGAGATCGCCGACCACCTCCACCGGACGTACGAGGGGGCCGAGGTCGTCGCCGTCCACACCCGGTACGGCTACAGCCCGGCCGACGACAGCCCGTACGCGAACCGGATCTTCGACCCGGAGGCCGTCGACCTGTACCACGGCGCCGAGCCGTCCGTCCGCCGCACGCTCATGGACTACCACCGCAACACCAACTACGGCGTCGTCGACATGGACCTCATCGAGGAGCTCTACCGCCGCTCGTACCAGGAGAAGGTCCGCGGCGAGCAGCGGCTGCGGATCCTCGGCGTCACCCGCCTCACCGAGGTCGAGGAGGGCCCCGACGGCGTCCGCGTCCAGGTGCGGAACCTCGCCACCGGGGAGACGGAGACGATGGAAGCGGACGCCGTCGTCTACGCCACCGGCTACTCCGAGCCCGACCCGGGCCGGCTGCTCGGCGCGCTCGACGCCGCCTGCGCGCGCGACGAGGACGGCCGGCTGAGGGTCCGCCGCGACTACCGGGTGGAGACCGCGCCCGGGATGGAGGCCGGGATCTACCTGATGGGCGGCACCGAGCACTCGCACGGCATCACGGCCAACCTGCTGTCGATGGCCGCCGTCCGGGCCGGCGAGATCTGCGACTCCCTGGCGGCGACCCGCCGTTCCGACAGGCGAAAGCCGGTGGCGGTGTCGGGCTGATCCCCCGTAGAACACCTACAACCACACTGCGAGGAGAGCCCACCATGAGCACCACCACGGACGTCGAAGTCGACGTCGAAGCCGACGGCGGGATGACCGTCACGGAGCGGACCCGGCTGCGTCGGATGCGGCACAAGGGAAGTCACCGGCGGGCCGACCTGGACGCCGTGCTCGCCGCCGGCTTCCTCTGCCACCTCGGCGTCACCGTCGACGGCACGACGATGGTGGTGCCCACCGCGTACGGCGTGGACGGCGACCGGCTCTACCTCCACGGTTCGGTCGCCAGCCGCAGCCTGGTCCAGGCCCCCGACACCACCGTCTGCGTCACGGTCACCCACGTCGACGGCCTCGTCCTCGCCCGCTCCGTCTTCGAGCACGGGGTCAACTACCGCTGCGCGATGATCTACGGCGTCCCCGAGATCGTCACCGACCCCGAGGAGAAGCTGCGTGGTCTGCGGGCCCTGACCGAGCAGAGCTCCCCCGGGCAGTGGGAGTACGCGCGGCAGCCCAGCCGCAAGGAGCTCGCCGCGACCGCGCTGCTCGCGCTCGACCTGACCGAGGCCTCGGTGAAGACCGCCGACGGCCCGCCGGACGACGGCGAGTCCGAGGACGCGGCGCTCGGCCTGTGGGCGGGGGTGCTGCCGGTGGTGACCACCTTCGGCGAGCCGGTCGTCGACCCGGTCCTCCCCGCGGACTTCGCCCCGCCGGCCCACATCGCCTCACGCGCGGGCCGGGTGCTCGGCGAACCCCCTGCCGGTAGCTGAGACCCGATGGGGCTCCTGGTGCGTCACCCGGCGTGACGCCCGGCGGGCGCAGGGCGGGCGCAGGGCGGTGCCGAAGCGGTGTTCCCCCTCCGTCGGACCGGGCTGTCGAGCTGGTCGGCTCCCGCGACGCGGCCCCCGCCGCGGAGCGCCGTGACGACGGCCGCGCCGACCTCGCGATCGTCGGCATCCCACGGGGCGGGCGGGGTGCACCGCACACCGGTCACGACCGAGCCGCGAGTGGCGGTGCTGAGCGCCGGCCACCGGCCGGCCGACCCGGAGCGGCGACGTACCTGAGAGCGGGTATGGGCTCCGGCCCGACTTCCGCCGGGCCGGAGCCAGGAGCCGTCAGTGCCTTCAGGCGCTGTCCGTCGCTTTCCGTTGCCGTCCGTTACTTTCAGTCGCCGTGCCCGGTGCCGCCGCTGCCGAAGCCGCCGCTGGAGATGCCGCCCCACTTGCGCTTCTCCTCGGACGGCGGGTCGGGTGAGGTCTCCGTGCCGGATTCCTTGAGCTGGTAGGGCATGAGCCTGTGCTCGCCGTCGGTCTGCGGCATCTCGGCCGGCCTGCGGTACTCGGTCACCTCGCCGGGCAGTTCCCCGGTGTCGGGCCGGTGCGGCTGTTCTTCCGGCTTCGGCTTCTTCGACTCGCGGTCGCTGATCCGGAAGCCCAGCCAGACGGCCCCGATGAGGACGAAGACGACGACGAGCCCGCCGACGACCTGGGCCAGACCTGACTGCCAAACCCCAGCGGCCAGGTTCTCTGTTGCGCTGAGAGTGTTCATACCAACAGGATTACCCGATTCCGCTTCTTCGGATACGTCGAGCGGGAATCCTCTCCGATTCGCGTGCGGGATTCGTTTGAAACATTCCCGCACCCCCGTCGCGTCAATGAGGTGTACGGCGACCACACCACGTGACCACGAGGGGGAAGGAGGGGCATGAGAAAGTCCCGCGCGGACGAGTTCCTGGAGTTCGCCTCCGCACGCACGGGGCACCTGTTCCGTTCGGCGTGCCTGCTGACCAGCGGAGACACGCATCTCGCCGAGGACCTCACCCAGGAGACCCTCGGCCGGATGTACTCCCTCTGGGGCCGCATGGCCCGGATAGGGAACCCCGCCGCGTACGCCCAGACCGTGCTCGTCCGCACGTTCCTCAGCCACCAGCGGCGCCGCTCGGCCACCGAACGCCCCCTCGGCGAGCTGCCCGACCGCGCCCCCGACAACGGCGAGGACCCGGCCCTCCGGATCGCGCTGCTCGACGCCCTGGCCGGCCTCGCGCCGAAGGACCGGGCGGTCGTGGTGCTGCGCTACTGGGAGGACCGCAGCATCGAGGAGACCGCGGACGCCCTGCACGTCAGCTCCGCCGCGGTCCGCACCCGCTCGGTGCGGGCGCTCGCGAAGCTGCGGGAACGACTCGGCGGCAGCATCGCCGAGTTCGCCACCCGCTGACCACCACCTGACTTTCCTTTCATCCCACAGACCGGAGACGGTGATCTCGGCATGCCCCAGAACGAAGGACCCCAGCGCGAAAGCACCCCGTACGACCCTTTCGAGGAGGAACTCGGAGCGGTCCTGCGCAACACCGGTGACGGCTTCGCCGTCGACGACCGGCGCGAGCTGGTCGCGGGCGGGCTCCGGCGCGGCAAGAGCCGCCTGGTCCGCCGCCGCCTCGCGGTGACCGGCGGCGTCCTCGCGCTCGCCGCCGTCGGCATCGGCGGCGTGTACGGCGGCTCGCTGCTCGGCCCCGGCGGGCAGGCGACGACGACCTCCGTGGCGGCGCCCCCGCAGCAGACGCAGTCCAGCGGAACCGCCACCTCCGGCAAGGAGCCGCGGCCCGAGGCGCAGATCCTGGTGAAGGACATCGCCGCCGTCCTCAAGGCCAACACCCCGGCCGGCCAGTGGCAGTTCGACGACCTGAACGGCACGGGCCAGCACGCCACCGGCGTCTACGACGACGGCGACGGCAAGGCGGGCGTCAGCATCGGCTTCTACCGGGCGGGGGACACCGCCGAGTCCGGTACGGGCCAGGTCACCTGCCCCGACAAGGCCTTCGTCCCCGTCGACTCCTGCACCACCGAGCACCTGCCGGGCGGTGACCGGCTCATGGTCATCCGGGGGTACGAGTACGCCGACAAGCGCGAGGAGACCAAGAACTGGCGGGCGGTCCTGCTCACCAAGGAGGGCATCCTGATCGACGCGAGCGAGTACAACGCCGCCGCCGAGAAGGGCGCCCCGATCAGCCGCGAGAACCCGCCCTTCAGCCCCGCCCAGCTGAAGACCCTCGTCACCGCCGAGGCCTGGCGGCCACTGATCGCCCAGCTGCCCGCGTCCCCGAAGCAGCCCCGACCGGACGAGGTCCGGCTGCCCGCCGTGCCGAGCGCGGCCGCCGTCCAGGCGACCCTGCGCTCCCTCCTGCCCCAGGGCCTCACCGTGAAGTCCCACGGCGGCGGGGACGGCCACGGCTACGTCGTCGTCGACGACGGCAAGGGCGCGAGCATGGTCGGCGTCGACGTCCAGCCCAAGAGCGGGAAGATCGCCGATCTCTTCACCGGCGACGACGTCGTCACCCTGCCCGACGGCACCAAGGTCAAGTCCAGGCAGCAGCCCGGTGAGAAGGGCGGCGCCGGGGTCGTCTGGTGGAACGTCGACACCCTGAGCCCGCAGGGCTTCCGGGTCATCGTCTCCGCCTTCAACTCGGGCGCGCAGTACCAGGCCGCGACGCGCGCCGAGCCCGCGCTGACGATGGAGCAGCTGAAGGCGATCGCGCTGAGCCCGAAGTGGAAGAAGCTGCCGCTGAAGTAGGCGTACGAGGAGGGGGGCGGGCCGGCTTGCGGTACCGCCCTCCTACTTCGCGTCCGCGTACCGCTCGACCGTCGCCGTCGTGAACGGGAACCGGACCGGTGTCTCCCCGAACGCGATCCGCCCGGCCTCGTCCCCGGCCGCCCGGATCGCCTCCGTCACCGCCTCCGCCTCGCCCGCCGGACAGTGCACGATCACCTCGTCGTGCTGGAAGAACACCAGCTCGGCCCGCATCCCCGAGAGGGAGCGCCGCAGCGCCGCCAGCATCAGGAGCGCCCAGTCGGCGGCGCTGCCCTGGACGACGAAGTTACGGGTGAACCGGCCGCGGGCCCGTGCGTTCCCCGAGGCGTAGCCGGGCGTGAACTCGCCGCTCTCCGGCTCCGGTTCGACGGCGTCCTGCGGCAGCCCGGCCTCCCCGTCCTCGCCCGATCCGACCGCCTTCGGGCTGGTCCGGCCCAGCCAGGTCCGTACGAGCCGGCCCTCCTCGCCCGCCTTCGCCGCCTCGTCGACATAGGCCACCGCGCGCGGGAAGCGGCGGCGGAGCGCCGCCAGGTTCTTCAGGCCGTCGCCGCTGGTCTGCCCGTAGATCGCGCCGAGCAGGGCGATCTTGGCGTGGTCGCGGTCGCCGGAGAAGGCCCGGTCGGAGAGCCGGGTGTACAGGTCGTCGGGGTGCCCCGCGACCTCCATCAGGCCCGGGTCGCGGGAGATGGCGGCCAGCACGCGCGGTTCCATCTGATCGGCATCGGCGACCACGAGCCGCCAGCCCTCGTCGGCGACCACCGCCCGCCGGATCACCTTCGGGATCTGCAGGGCCCCGCCGCCGTTGGTCGTCCAGCGCCCGCTGACCGTGCCGCCGGGCAGGTACTCCGGCCGGAAACGGCCGTCCCGCACCCAGTCGGCCAGCCACGACCAGCCGTGCGCCGTCCAGATCCGGTACAGCTTCTTGTACGCGATGAGGGGCTCCACGGCCGGGTGGTCGATCTCGGCGAGCTCCCAGCGGCGCGTGGACCTGACCCGGATCCCGGCCTGCGCGAAGGCCTTCACGACGTCGGCGGGCAGATCGGGCCGCACCCGGCGCCCGAAGGCGGCGGACACCGCGTCGGCCAGCTCCGCGAGGCGGCGCGGCTCGCCGCCGCCCGCGTACCGCTCGCCGAGCAGCTCGTTGAGGAGCTCCCGGTGCACGTCCGCCCGCCACGGCAGTCCGGCCCGGTGCATCTCGGCGGCCACCAGCATCCCCGCCGACTCGGCGGCCGTGAGCAGCCGCATCCGACCGGGGTGCTCGGCCCGGTCGTGGCGGCGCAGCTGCTCGGCGTAGACGGTGAGGAGCCCGTCGAAGGGCACGGAGACGGTGGGGCGGGGCTCGAAGAGGGAGTCCTGAGAGCCGGGCTCGGCGGCGCGCTGCGGCGGATCCGGCGGTACGGGGGCGTTCCGCAGGCGCGCCCAGGCGGCGGCGGCGCTGCGCGGCTCCCCGAGCCGGCCCTCGTGCCCGAGGAGGAGCTGCTCGGCGTCCTCGATGTCGTAGCACCGCTCGACGCGGACGCCGGCGGCGAGGAGCCGCGGATAGACCTCGGCCGTCGACCGCCACACCCAGCGGGCCACGTCGGGCCTCCGGCGGACGGCCGCGACGAGATCCGGCTCGCGCCGCACGGGTCCGTCGGGCAGGCCGTCGGGCCGGAGGGGCACGAGCAGGGCGCCGTCTCCTTCGCCGTCGAGGCCCAGGGCCCACCTCTCGCTCATGCGCGCGAGTCTGACACCTGGCACTGACAGCGCCCCCCGTGCGGGCCCGCGCCCGCTGCCGTGTGGGCACACGGGACGGCGCCCCCAGCCGGGCCCAGGCTTCCGCGCC
>NZ_MWIG01000840.1:0-655 GCF_002156145.1 Streptomyces sp. NRRL B-24572
CGCCGACCAGTACGATCGCCATGAGGATGATCAGGGCCAGCAGAACACCCATGCAGAAGCCACAGCCCTGCCCCGTCCCGCGGCTGAACGAACCGCCTCCCCCACCGGACCCCTGCCCTTGACCTGCCATCTCGCCTCCCGAATTCTCCCGGATGCCACAGGTGTCAGGGCCTGTTCCGTCCCCCCTGGTGCAGCGCACCCATCGTGATGTGCCGTGTGTCCGTGGAGTTGGCGACGGGCGCGGAGCTGATGTGCATTCAGCGCGGAGAACGTGCTGCGGCCGTGCCGTCCCGGAATTGCCGGGGTGTCTCGCCGTACGCTCTCTTGAACACTCGGCTGAACTCGCCCGGGCTGGAGAATCCCCATCGGGTGGCGATCACGCCGATGGGCTGCTTGCTCAGGGAAGGCGTGGCGAGGTCCTGCCGGCAGCGTTCCAGTCGCCGGCGCCGCACGGTTGCCATGACGCCTTCGGGCTCGGCGCTGAACAGTTGGTGCAGGGTGCGGACCGAGATGTGGTGCCGTGAGGCGATGGCGGTCGGGGTGAGCCCCGGGTCGCCGAGGTTCGCCTCGATGAACGCTCCGATTCTCGCGACGAGGGCTCGGCGCCTCGTCTCGGCCGGGAGGAGGCCGCTGGCGTCGATGTGGCCGGCGAGGA
>NZ_MWIG01000841.1:0-379 GCF_002156145.1 Streptomyces sp. NRRL B-24572
TGGCCGGCGAGGAAGGCGGCTGCCAGGTCGACGGCGATCGTGCCCAGGCGCTGGTTCTCCGTCTGCGACTGGTCCGCGACCTGCCCGAGCGCGGATCCCATGAGATGCCTCAGGAGAGAACCCGTGGCACTGCGCGTGGACAACGGCTGGGCGAGCAGCCGGTCGACCTGGTCGCCGGGAAGCGGCATCGACGCCCTCGGCAGTCGCAGGATCGTGACCCCGACGTGGTGCCCGTGGTCCGGAAACACTGCCTCCAGAGGGTAGGAGGTGTCGAACAGCACCAGCTCACCCGCCCGAACGGCCAGGCTCTCGCGCTTCTGGGCGACCTGCATGGGAGCACGCTGGATCAGCCCCAGCATGTAGGTCTCGGGGTCACCGC
>NZ_MWIG01000841.1:397-573 GCF_002156145.1 Streptomyces sp. NRRL B-24572
GCGACCCCCTCGCGCACCGCATCGATGAACCAGGCGAAGCGATCGGGTCGGCTGAGACCACTGCTCGACTGGGAGAGCACGGAAGTGGCGGCATGGGATAAGGACACGTCGTCATGGTCGGGAGCGCAGGACAAGGACGGGAAGCAGGTGTTCAGCCATGTCAGGGCCCGCCCCGG
>NZ_MWIG01000842.1:0-3030 GCF_002156145.1 Streptomyces sp. NRRL B-24572
CCCCGGGACCGACGGCTCCGGGATCGTCGTGACCTCCGCGAACGGCCGCCGCTGGGCCGTCGGTCCCGGGGGCGGGAGTGCTCAACCTGAACGTGTTCACGCCCGACGCCGACCCGGAGGCCGGCCTGCCGGTGCTCGTGTGGATCCACGGCGGGGGGTACGTGGCGGGTTCGGCGGCGAGTCCCTGGTACGACGGGGCCGCGTTCAACCGGGACGGCGTCGTGCTCGTGTCGCTCGGCTACCGGCTGGGCATCGAGGGGTTCCTCCACCTGGAGGGCGCGCCGGACAACCGGGGGGTACGGGACTGGATCGCGGCCCTGGAGTGGGTGCGGGAGAACATCGCGGCCTTCGGCGGCGACCCGGCCAAGGTGACCGTCGCCGGGCAGTCGGCGGGCGGCGGCGCCGTGCAGACCCTGCTCGCCGTCCCCTCCGCCCGGGGCCTGTTCCGGGGCGCACTGTCCGTCTCCGGGGCGGTCATGCGGCCCGACGGCCCCGAGGTCGCCCGCGCCGCGGCCCGGCTCTTCACCTCCCGTACCGGCGTCCCCGCCGCCGTCGGCGCCCTCCGCGACCTGACCGACGACGAACTCCTCGACCTCCAGGACCGCATGTCCGAACCCGGCCCCGACCGCGAGGGCCTGCCGCCGATGCTGGCCCTCGCCCCCTTCGCCGACGGCGACCTGATCCCCGTACCCGTCCTGGACGCCCTGACGACGGGCGACGCGGGCGCCGACGTGCCGCTGATGCTCGGCTTCACCGAGGACGAGTTCTCGATGATCCCCGCGCCCGGCCCCGACGGTCCGCCGCTGTCCGTCCTCCTCGGGGGGCTCGGCCTCGACCCCGCCAGGGTCGACGACTTCGCCGAGGCGTACGCGGCGGGCGGTGAGGAACGGTACTTCGGCCAGGCGCTGACGGACACCGTCTTCCGCGCCCCGAACCTCGCCGTCGCGGACGCCCGCGCCGCGCGTGAACGTCCCACCTGGTTCTACGAGTTCCGCTGGCGGTCCCCGGCGCTCGGGCTCGCCTTCCACTGCCTGGACCTGCCCTTCGCCTTCGACCTCCTCGACGCCGAGGGCGTCGCGGCCGTCGCCGGGGACGCGCCGCCGCGCGCGCTCGCCGACGCGATGCACCGGGCCTGGGTCGCCTTCGTCACCGACCAGGACCCGGGCGCCGACTGGCCGCGCTACACCTCCGCGGAACGCGCCACGAAGATCTGGGACGCGGAGTCCCGGATCGCCGCGGACCCCGTGCACCGGGTCCGCTCGCTCTGGCTCGACCGAGCCGACCGGGCGTCCCACGGGGCCGGCTGACGCGCCGTGCGGTCCGGGCGCCGGACGGGGGCGACCCGGGCCCGGGTTCAGGACGTGCCGCGGGAGAGGCCGGCCGCCAGGCCCGCGAGCAGGACCGCGAGGCCCGCGTCGAACATCTCGGCGGGGTCCTGCTCCGAGGCGTTCCCGACGACGTGCGCGAGCGTGGGATAGCGGCCGGTGGCGAGCATGCGGGCGAGGTAGGGGCCCGTCGCCGCCCGCCACTGGCTCTCCGTGAGGCCGCTCGCGCGTTCCACGCGCCGCTCCGCGACCTCGTGGCGGACCGCTCCGAAGACGTAGCCGTTCACCGCCTGCAGGGCCTGCATCAGCGTGTCGGGGTCGTCGCCGATCCCGGGCGCGGAGCGCAGTGCCGCCAGGGTCGCCTCCATGTGGGCGAGGGCCGAGGGTCCCACCTGGGGGCGGCCGCCGAGGAGGTCGGCGAGCCACTCGTGGCGGAGGGCGGTGTCCCTGAAGCCGCGGGCGAGGGACCTCACCCCCGCCTGCCAGTCGCCGCCCGCGGCCGGTGGCGGCGCGGGGATCTCCCCGTACACCGCGTCGACCATCAGGTCGAGGAGTTCCTCCTTGGTGTCCACGTAGCGGTAGAGCCGCATGGGACCCGCGTCGAGCGCGCCCGCGACCTTGCGCAGCGACACCGCCTGCAGTCCGTCGACGTCGGCAAGACCGATCGCGGCCCGCACGATCCTCTCGCGGCTCAGCGGGC
This sequence comes from Streptomyces sp. NRRL B-24572, assembly GCF_002156145.1. NCBI lineage: Bacteria > Bacillati > Actinomycetota > Actinomycetes > Kitasatosporales > Streptomycetaceae > Streptomyces > Streptomyces sp. NRRL B-24572. Next base: position 2,026 of record NZ_MWIG01000842.1, read on the forward strand.
TCAGCGTCGAACGCGAGGCCGGTTCGGGCCGTTCCCAGATGAGCATCCGTGCGTCCTTTCCTCGCTCCTTGTCGATACAGTGTATCTTGCCGATACGGTGTATCGAATCAATGGGAGGGCAGAGCCGTGCCACGTATCGCCATCGTCGGAGCCGGGCCCGGCGGCCTGCTCCTCGCCCGCGTCCTGCACCTGCACGGCATCGAAGCCGTCGTCCACGAACGCGACGCGTCGCCCGACGCCCGCACCCAGGGCGGCATGCTCGACCTCCACGCCGAGAGCGGCCAACGCGCCCTGCGCGAGGCCGGACTGGAAGCGGCGTTCCTCCGCATGGCCCGGCGCGAGGGTCAGGACATGCGCCTGCTCGACCACACCGGGAGACTCCTCCTCCAGGAGGACACCCCCGAGGACGCGCCCATGGACCGCCCCGAAGTCGACCGTGCCGACCTGCGCGCGATCCTCCTGGACTCACTGCCGCCGAGCGCGATCGCCTGGGGGCGCGGCCTCCGGCACGCCGAGGCCCTGCCCGAGGGCCGCCACCGCCTGCACCTCACCGACGGCAGCACCGCCGAATGCGACCTGCTCGTCGGCGCGGACGGCGCGAACTCACGCGTGCGCCCGCTGCTCACCGACGCCCGCCCGGCCCACCTCGGCGCCCACGTCATCGAGACGGGCATCCCCGACCTCGCCCGTACACGCCCCGACCTGGCGGCGAGGGTGGGACGCGGGAACTACTGGGCCTTCGGACCCGACCGGTCACTGTCCGCGCAGCTCAACGGGGACGGCCGGCTGCGCGTCTACCTCACCTTCCACGGCCCCGAGGACTGGCTCGCCACCTGCGGAATCGACTTCGACGACCCGGCCGGCGCCCGGGCCCGGCTGGCGGGCCTGTTCGCCGACTGGGCCCCGCAGTTCACCGAACTGATCGACGCCTGCGACGACACCGTCGTCCCCCGCACCCTCGCCACCCTGCCGGTCGGCCTCACCTGGCCCCACACGCGCGGCGTC
>NZ_MWIG01000843.1:0-2116 GCF_002156145.1 Streptomyces sp. NRRL B-24572
CCTCGCCGGCCTGGGTGAGGCGCATCTCGCGTCCCGTACGGATGAGCAGCGGCGTGCCGGCGGAGGCTTCGAGCGCCTTCATCTGCTGGCTGACGGCGGGCTGGGTGCAGCCGAGTTCGCGCGCGGCGGCCGAGAAGGAGCCGGTGGCGGCGACGGCGCGCAGGACGCGGAGGTGGCGGGCCTCGATCATGCGTCCAGCATAAGCGACTCTTGGGTGAAGCCGACTATTTTCGCGAGCGCCTTTGAGATCGGCGCCCGTACAGTGCCCGCATGACCTTGCTGAGCGTGAATGTGGGCCGTGCCAGGCCCGTGGAGTACACGGACGCCGCCTCGGGGATGACGGGCATCGACAAGCGTCCCGTGGAGGGGCCCGTACGGATCGAGGCGCCCGGCGCGCCCGGCGTCGGGTCCAGCGGGGTCGCCGGGGACACCGTCTGCGACCTGCGCTTCCACGGCGGGAACGACCGGGCCGCGTACGCTTTCGCCCGGGAGGACATGGATCTGTGGGAGCGGGAGCTCGGCCGCGAACTGGCCAACGGCTCCTTCGGCGAGAACCTCACCACCCGGGGCCTCGACGTGAACGGCGCCCTGATCGGCGAGCGGTGGCGGATCGGCGAGGAGGTCGTCCTCGAGGTGACCGGCGGCCGCATCCCCTGCCGCACCTTCGCGGGCTTCGTCGAGGAGAAGGGCTGGGTGAAGCGGTTCACGCAGTCCGAGGCCGGCCCCGGCGCGCTGCTGCGGGTCATCGTGCCGGGCGAGGTGCGGGCCGGCGACCCGATCACGGTGCTGCACCGGCCGGACCACGACATCACCGTGACGTATCTGCACCGCGCCGCGACCACCGAACGCGCCCTGCTGCCCTCCACGTTGGTGGCCGCCGAGTGGATGGAGTCCGGACTCCTCGCGCTCGCCCGCCAGTACAAGGAGAAGTACGCCAAGGAATAGGCCGGGTACCAGGCACTAGGTTGCCCGTATGACGACTGCACTGATTACGGGCGCCACCGCGGGCATCGGGGCCACCTTCGCACGGAGACTGGCGGCGGACGGCCACGACGTCGTGCTCGTGGCCAGGGACGTGAAGCGGCTCCGGGAGCAGGCGACCGAGCTGCACGACCGGCACGGCGTCGAGGCCGAGGTGCTCGCGGCGGACCTCTCCGAGGAGGACGGCATCGCCGCCGTCGAGGCCCGGCTCTCGGACCCGAAGCAGCCGGTGGACATGCTGGTGAACAACGCCGGCTTCGGCAACAAGGGCCGCTTCCTCGAAGTCTCCATGGCCGACGAGCTGAAGATGCTGACGGTGCACTGCGAGGCGGTGCTGCGGCTGACCTCGGCGGCGGCCGCCTCGATGAAGGACCGCCGCCGGGGCGCCGTGGTGAACGTCGCCTCGGTGGCGGCCTTCGTGCCCCGCGGCACCTACGGCGCCTCGAAGGCCTGGGTCGTGCAGTTCACCCAGGGCGCGGCGCGGGACCTCGCGGGCAGCGGGGTGCGCCTGATGGCGCTCTGCCCCGGCTTCGTACGGACCGAGTTCCACGAGCGGGCCGGGATGGGCACGGACAACATCCCGGGCTGGATGTGGCTCGACGCGGACAAGCTGGTGTCGGCGGCGCTGCACGACCTGGAGCGGGGGAAGACCCTGTCGATCCCGGACCCCCGCTACAAGGCCCTCATGGGTGTGGTGAAGCTGGCGCCGCGCGGCCTGCTCGGCGGGGTCTCCTCCAAGGCGGGCCGCAAGTACGGGCCGGAGTAGGGCTCGTACGGGCCGGAGTAGGGCTCGTACGGGCCGGAGTAGGGCTCGTACGGGCCGGAGTAGAGCTCGTACGGGCCGGAGTAGAGCTCGNNAACAGGTGTCCGTCGACCCGGACGCGTCCGAGGTCGGACACGGGTACGGGGTCGGGTTCGGCGGTGAGGGAGGCGAGGGCCACGAAGAGCGAGGCCGGGCCGCTCGTGGTGCCGTGCAGGGCGAGGGTGCGGGTCCCCGGGCCCTGCAGGGTTTCCCCGGTGGGGAGTTCCCCGACGTCCGGCCCGTAGCCGTGGACCGGGTGGAGCTGGGCGTGCGGGCCTTCGGGGGTGACGGCCCAGCCGGTCTGCCGTACGGGGGTCCCCTCCGGGGCGCCGA
>NZ_MWIG01000844.1:0-1299 GCF_002156145.1 Streptomyces sp. NRRL B-24572
GAGGGCCTGCTCGACGAGGCCTACGCGGGCCAGGGGCTGGCCGCGATCCTCGTCGAGCAGGCCCTCACCGACGTCCGCGCCTCCGGGATGCGGATAGTCCCCGTCTGCCCCTACGTCGCGAAGTTCCTCAAGAAGCACGAGGAGTTCGCCGACATCACCGACCCGGTGACCCCCGAGGTCCTCCAGTGGCTGGACGGACAGCTGAAGCGCTGACACCCGGTCAACACGACGCACGCAGAGGCGAACGCTTCATCCGAACGGGCGAGTTGCGCGCGACCGGGCCCGCAGGCCCCCCTGAGCCGGGGGCCGAACGGGCGACCGAACGGACGGGTCCTCCGCGCGTCGCTGGCCGACTCCCGACCGGTTGGCCGGAAACTCGCTGGTCACCGACTTAAACATTGCTTCAAGCAAGATCACCACAAGGAGGTAATGCTCTCGGACTCATCGAGCGAGGCGGGCTCGGCGGCCGTTACTGTTCCCCGAGATCCGGACGGATTCCCGGATCTTCGCCCCCCTTTATCTTCTTTCACCGGTTTTCGGCGCGCCCGTGCGCCGAGGGCCGCCCCCGCGAAGGAGAGCTCGCCCGATGACCGTTGACGACCGCCCGGACGTACAGACGGGACCGCCCCAGCAGTCCAGCCTGAGCACCGCGGCCGCCCGCAACCTCGCCACCACGACCAAGTCCGCCCCGCAGATGCAGGAGATCAGCTCCCGCTGGCTGCTGCGGATGCTCCCCTGGGTGGAGACGAAGGGCGGCGCCTACCGGGTGAACCGCCGGCTGAGCTACACCGTCGGTGACGGACGCATCGAGTTCGTCCAGGACGGCTCCCGCGTCCGCGTCATCCCCCGCGAACTCGGCGAACTCGCCCTGCTGCGCGGCTTCGAGGACGTCGACGTGCTCAACGCGCTCGCCGACCGCTGCGTCCAGCGCGACTTCAGCGCCGGTGAGGTGCTCGTCCAGCGCGGGGCGCCCGCCGACCAGATCCACCTGATCGCCCACGGCCGCGTCAGCCAGACCTCCGTCGGCAAGTACGGCGACGAGGTCGCGGTCGCCACGCTCGCCGACGGCGACCGCTTCGGCGAGAACGCCCTCCTCGACGGCGACGCCGGCTGGGATTACACCGCGACGGCCGAGACCTCCGGCACCCTGCTCACGCTCTCCCGCGCCGACTTCGCGAACATCCTCAACTCGGCGCCGAGCCTCCAGTCCCACATCCGGGAGTTCAGCTCGCTGCCCGACCAGCGGCAGAACAAGTACGGCGAGGCCGAGATCGCGATGTCGGCCTCGCCGTACTTGTT
>NZ_MWIG01000845.1:0-6963 GCF_002156145.1 Streptomyces sp. NRRL B-24572
CCCTCAGGAAGCCGGGGCGGACTCCGGCGGTCCTCCGGCGCCCGCTCCCATCGGTCTGCCGCCCCGGCTTCCTGAGGGCCTGCGGAGTGCCCGGCCTGCGGGTCGCCCGCATCCGGACCCGCCGGGAGGACGAGGGGACCTCCTGTTCCGAGGCAGTCCGGGCGTCCCGCTCGCTCCTCAGACAGGAGCGGAGCGACTCGGGGTCAAGACCTTCGTTGCAGGCCTGGTGCAACAGCCGGGCGAAGACGTACTCGGGGTCGGCGTCGAGGGCGAGCCCGAGGGCGACGCGGGCGGTCGGCTCGTCGCCCAGGGACCAGGCCGTCCAGCCCGCGAGGGTGAGGGGCGCGGCGGCATGCTCCTGGTAGGGCGTGACACAGCGCCGGGCCAGGACGCGCCAGAGCCGCAGGGCGGCGGTCCCCTCCCAGCCCTCCATCCACTCGGCGACACGGTCCCGGGTGACCCGATCCTGCAGACCGAGGACCAGAGCGGCCGCCTCGTCGGTCGTGATCAGGGCGTCGTCGGCGGCGTCGTCGGCGACGACACCGGCCTGCCGTCCCGGAACGATCGGCCGCACCGGGCTCGCCGTGCTCAGCGCACCCGCCGCGCCGGCCTGGCCGTCCGCGCTCCCCGGGCTCTTCGGCCCCAGAGGGCCCTGCGGGCCCTGCGGGCTCTCCTGGTTCTGCGGGCTCTGTGTGCTCTTCGGGCTGACGAACCGGCGGAGGATCCCGCGGGCGAGACGCAACGTCGCTTCGCGCACCTCTTCCCGTCCCTTCCCTTCGGCGCCCTCGAGGATCCGGGGAACGATCGAGGCGGCGGCCGCGTCGAGGGCGGCCCGCTGCTCCTCGTCGCCGGGTCCGCCGCGCGGCTTCAGCCGGGCCTCCATGTCCCGCAGGGAGCCCCGTACCTGCATTCCGGCGTACGCCGCGGCCGCCGCCATCACCGAGGTGCCGTTGAGCGCGAGCGGGGTGCCGTCCGGCGGGCAGCAGCGCTGGTCTGGGCAGCAGTACGAGAAGTACAGCCCGTCGGTGATGCAGAGGGCCTCGTAGACAGGGATGTCGAGGGCGCCACAGGCCGTCCGCAGGCGCTGTGCGAAGGGCCGCAGCCGCTCCATGACCCTGCGGCCCGTCTCGCCAGGCGCGGGGTCCTGGCACAGGAAGACGACGATGCCGTCCGGCCGCGTGCCGGATCGGGAGCCGCCCTCGACGAGGCACTCGGCGAGGTGATCGGCAGTGGACGCCCACTCCCGGGGCGAGCGTGGGATCCCGAGCCTGACACGGCCGCCGAAGCGGCCGCGCTCGCCGTGGAGGGCGACCAGGACGACGGAGTCGGTGGGATGGAAGCCCAGCACGAACGGCAGGGCGTCGGCCAGTTCCGCCGGGCCACGCAGGGTGATCTGCTGGGTACGGGAGAGTCCACTGGATTCGTGGTGATTCGCGTTCATGGTCAGGACGGTCTCGTGATCTCCCGAAATCCGAAACCCCTGTGGATAACTCCCGGAACGGGGCATCCGCCGCCCCATCGAGTTATCCACAGGTTCGACGGCTCATTCGCACGATGTCCGAGGCATCGGGTTGCATGGGGGTATGACCCAAGCAGCCCCGCTGGAAGACCGCACCGCCCTCCGAGCCGCCGCCGACGCCGTGCTCGCCCGTCTCGTCTCCGACCCGACCGGCAGGGCCAGACTGCGCGAGGACCAGTGGAGGGCCATCGAGGCCCTGGTCGCCGACCGGCGCCGGGCCCTGGTGGTCCAGCGGACCGGCTGGGGCAAGTCGGCCGTGTACTTCGTGGCGACCTCGCTGCTCCGCGAGCGCGGCAGCGGCCCGACCGTGATCGTCTCCCCCCTGCTCGCGCTGATGCGCAACCAGGTGGAGGCGGCGGCCCGGGCGGGCATCCGCGCCCGGACGATCAACTCCTCGAACACCGAGGAGTGGGAGACGGTCCAGGAGGAAGTGGCCTCCGGTGAGGTGGACGTGCTCCTGGTGAGTCCTGAGCGGCTCAACAATCCCGACTTCCGCGACCAGGTACTGCCGCAGCTGGCCGCCGCCACCGGGCTGCTCGTGGTCGACGAGGCGCACTGCATCTCGGACTGGGGCCACGACTTCCGGCCCGACTACCGCCGGCTGCGGACGATGCTGGCCGACCTGCCCTCCGGTGTTCCGGTGCTGGCGACCACGGCGACGGCGAACGCCCGGGTGACGGCAGACGTGGCCGAGCAGCTCGGTACGGGCGCGGGCACGGACGCCCTCGTCCTGCGCGGGCCCCTCGACCGGGAGAGCCTGAGTCTGGGCGTGGTCAGGCTGCCGGACGCCGCGCACCGGCTGGCCTGGCTCGCCGACCACCTCGGCGAGCTGCCCGGCTCCGGGATCATCTACACGCTGACGGTCGCCGCGGCCGACGAGGTCACCGCCTATCTGCGCCAATGCGGACACACCGTGTCCTCCTACACCGGTCGGACGGAGAACGTCGACCGACAGCAGGCGGAGGACGATCTCCAGGCCAACCGGGTCAAGGCGCTCGTGGCGACCTCGGCCCTCGGCATGGGTTTCGACAAGCCGGACCTGGGCTTCGTGGTGCATCTCGGGTCGCCGTCCTCTCCCATCGCGTACTACCAGCAGGTCGGCAGGGCCGGGCGAGGGGTGGAGCACGCGGAGGTGCTGCTCCTGCCCGGGCAGGAGGACGAGGCGATCTGGCGCTACTTCGCCTCGGTGGCCTTTCCGCCGGAGGAGCAGGTGCGCCGCACGATCGACGTGCTCGCGCAGGCGGGCCGGCCCTTGTCCCTGCCCGCCCTGGAGCCGCTGGTCGAGCTGCGCAGGACCCGGCTGGAGACCATGCTCAAGGTCCTGGACGTGGACGGCGCGGTGCGCCGGGTCAAGGGTGGCTGGGAGAGCACCGGACAGCCCTGGGTGTACGACACCGAGCGGTACGCCTGGGTGGCGCGGCAGCGGGCGGCCGAGCAGCAGGCGATGCGCGACTACGCGGCGGCGACCGGGTGCCGGATGGAGTTCCTGCGGCGCCAGTTGGACGACGAGGAGGCCGCTCCGTGCGGTCGCTGCGACAACTGCGAGGGCGCCCGGTTCGACCCGAAGGTGTCCGAGGCGGCGCTGGACGCGGCCAAGGGGGAGCTGGGGCGGCCCGGCGTGGAGGTCGAGCCCCGGAAGATGTGGCCCACCGGACTCGCCGCGGTCGGGGTCGATCTGAAGGGCCGTATTCCGCTCGGGGAGCAGGCGTTCGGCGGCCGGGCCCTGGGGCGGCTCTCGGACATCGGCTGGGGCAACCGGCTGCGTCCGATGCTGGCCGACGGCATGCCGGACGGGCCGGTCCCGGACGATGTGGTGCAGGCAGTGGTGCACGTGCTGGCCGACTGGGCCAAGGGGCCCGGGGGGTGGGCCTCCGGGGCGCCTGACGCGCCGGCCCGGCCCGCCGGCGTGGTCACGGTCGCCTCCCACCGCAAGCCGCGTCTGGTGGGGTCGCTCGGACAGCGGATCGCCGAGATCGGCAGGATGCCCTTCCTAGGGGTGGTGGAGTACGCGCCGGAGGCGGAGGAGCTCCGGCTCTCGCGGACCAACAGCGCCCAGCGGGTCGTCGGTCTGCAGCGGACGCTGACGGTGTCTCCGGAGCTGGCAGGGCGGCTGGCCGGCGCCGGCGGACCGGTTCTCCTCGTGGACGATCTCTCCGACACCGGCTGGACGTTGGCGGTGGCGGCGCGGCTGCTGCGGCGGGCCGGAGCGGAGGGGGTGTTTCCGCTGGTGCTCGCCGTCCAGGGGTGAAACAGGAGAGGAAACGGGGAGTGAACAATGGGCAACTGGGCAGGGATATGAGTGGCATACCGACTCAATCCCGTCAGCGGTCTCAATTGCTCGTTGCCGCTCGCGCACGGGCCCGCAAGAATTGGGAAACCGCCCCGCACGGCCCGTCAGCGGTCCGGAAGGACTGTGCCGTGGTGCGCCCTCACCCGACCTTGCCCGCTCAGCGGGCGCGTATCCGAAGGGAGGACCGTGACCCTCGGATTCGCTCCGCCCACAGCCGCCTCGCTCAGATCGTCGTCCGAGTCCGCCAGCCGCCTCGCTCGGATGCTCGAGCCCTCCGAGTGGGCCGCGGCGGGAATTCCCTTGCTGCGGAATCCTCGCGAGGTCGTCAGCGGACTGCACTCGCGCCACGCGCCCACGCCCTCGACGGCGGTCATCGCCGTCCTGGACCACGAGGAACGGCTCACGGCCAGTGCCTCGTTCGTCCGCCGTCCCGTCGCGGCGGACGGCTGGGAGTTCCGCAACGCGCTCCTCGCGCATCTGCGGCGGGTCATTCCGCATGACCTCCGGAGACGCGCGCCCGTGCGGACCGCGGTCCTGCTGTACTGCCGCGAGGGCGACGAGCGCTGGACGGAGGAGGACGGAGCCTGGATGTGGGGGCTCCGGGACGCCTGCACACTGCATGGGCTCCGCTGCGGCGCGTACATCACGCTGACCGGGGGTGGCTGGCAGGTGCTCGGCGAGGGCCGGGGTGGCCGGCGTCCGAGCTCCGACTCGCTTCCCCTGCCGTTGGGTGACGGACCGGCCGAACTCGGCCTGCTCACGCCGAGGACCGCGAGCGGCGCGACGGAACCCCTGCGCCGGGCCGCCGCACGCTGACCGCGTGAACCAGGACGGGCAGCCTCGCTCTGACCGCATGGACCAGGAGGGGCGCCGCGCTCTGACCGCGTGAACCAAGGAGGGCCGCTGCCCGCTGATCGCACGGGGCGGCGCAGGGCCCCGACCGACGCCCCCGCCGGCCCCGGTGGGGTCCGGCGGAGGAGCGCGGTCGGTCAGACGCCGGCGCCTGCTCCGAGGAGCGCCGTGATGCGCTGCGGGTCACCGCAGACGACGAGCAGCGCGCCCGCGCGTGCCATCGCCGACGGAAGCGCCTTGGCCGCCGTCGCCTCGTCGCCGCCGTTGACGGCGACGATCACCACCGGGCGGGCGGCGGCCCGCTCCACGGCGGAGGCGTCGGCGAAGAACACGTCGTCACCGGTGTCCTGTTGGGCCCAGTAGGCGGCCTCACCGAAGGACAGCTCGTGAGCCGCCCACGGGTGCGGGTCGCCGGTGGTGAGCACCAGGATCTCGCCGGGCGCCCGTCCGCTTTCCAGGAGCAGGTCCAAGGCCTCCTCGGCGGCGTCGAGCGCGCCGTCGACCGGGGCCGGGATCAGCTGGAGCTGCGGGGTGGTTCGCTGGTCGGAACGATTTTCCGGGCGCTCGGCCGGAGACTGCCCGGCACCGGGGCGCGGCGCCGGCACGGCGGGCCTGGCCGGACCGGGCACGGGGCGTCCGGGACGCGGAGAGGCCGCGGAACGCGGGCCGGGTACGGGACGGGGGGTCGACGCGGGGCGGCCGGCGGCCGCGGTGGCGCGGGGACCCTGGGCGCTCTCGTGAATCTGAGGCTCCTCGGGGATGAGAGGCATGAATGGATGTCTATCAAACGCCGCTGCGCGGAGCACCGGCGGGTGGGCACACATGTGCACCCCGGCCGCGTGGGCGACCCTTCGGCAGGGCCCCGTGACCGGAAGTTCAGAAGTCGAAGCCGAGTTGGCCCCCGCTTTCCAGCGCGGCCGCCTCGGCGGAGAGGCGGACCTTTTTGAGGTGGCGCCACTGGGGCAGCGCGTCCAGGTACGACCAGGAGAGTCGGTGGTACGGGGTGGGCCCCAGCTCTTCGAGCGCCGCCTTGTGGACCGGCGAAGGGTAGCCCGCGTTGGCACCGAAGGCGTAAGCCGCGTACCGGTCGCCCTCGGCCTCCAGTTCCGCCATGAGGGCGTCGCGCCGGACCTTCGCTATGACGGAGGCGGCCGCGACGGCGATGCAGGACTGGTCGCCCTTGATCACCGTACGGACCTGCCAGGGGCTGCCGAGGTAGTCGTGCTTGCCGTCGAGGATCACCGCGTCGGGCCGTACGGGAAGGCCTTCGAGGGCCCGGACGGCCGCGAGCCGCAGCGCCGCGGTCATGCCGAGTTCGTCGATCTCCTGCGGAGAGGCGTCGCCGAGCGCGTACGCGGTGACCCACCCCTCCAGCTCCGCGGCCAGCGCGTTCCGGCGCTTGGGTGTGAGCAGTTTCGAGTCGGTGAGCCCCTCGGGGGGCCGGCGCAGGCCGGTGACGGCCGCGCACACCGTGACGGGACCGGCCCACGCCCCGCGTCCGACCTCGTCGACCCCGGCGACGATCTTGGCGCCGGTGGTGGCTCGGAGCGACCGCTCGACAGTGTGGGTGGGAGGTTCGTACGGCATGGCGCCAGACAGGTTACGCCGCCTGACGCCACCCGCGATACCCGGTTTCGCCGCAGACGCCCCGAGACCCGTCCCACGACGCCCCGGAGCCCGTCGTCATCCCGCCCCAGAAGCCCCCGGCCCCGCTCAGGCGCGCAGCAGGGGCATCATGATCCGGTCGATCACAGCGGCGATCTCATCGTCCGGCCATTCGCTTCCGCACACCTTGGAGCGGTACATCATCATGGCGGGGACAACGTCGAGGACGAGGTCGTCGATCGCATCGGCTCGCACCTCTCCGCGCGAGATTCCAAGCCGCAGCACGTCCCGGAAGAGACGCTTCGAGGGTTCGATCACACCCGTCTCGATCAGCCCATGGAAGCGCTCGGCGGACTCGGCATCGCATTCGTGAAGCACAGCGCGCAGAGCGAAGCCGGGCTTGGAGTACATCACGTCCCGGACCCGGCGGCACAGCTCGTACAGGTCCTCACGCACACGACCGGTATCCGGAGCCTCATCGAGCGCCGGCAGTCCGGCCTGGAGGGCGTCCGCGACGAGGTCCTCCTTCGACGACCACCGCCGGTACACCGCGGCCTTGCCCGTCTGCGCTCCGACCGCGACGCCCTCCATCGTGAGGCCGTTCCAGCCGACACGGCCCAGCTGGTCGAGCGTGGCCTCCAGGATCGCCCGCTCGAGCACGGGGCCGCGGCGTCGCAGCGCCGCCCCCTCCGGCCGG
>NZ_MWIG01000846.1:0-5661 GCF_002156145.1 Streptomyces sp. NRRL B-24572
GCGGCCGCATGTGCGCCCGCCTCGCTCGGCCCTGCGGGCGCACATGCGGCCGCCCCCTGCCCCGGCCGGTGGGCCGGCTCAGGGGGAATTGTGGGGGGTAAAAGGCTCTGGAGCTTTGCGCTCTTCGCGGGACCGCAACCGCAGGCCCATGTACCAAGAAGCCACCAACACTGCGGAGATCTCCGCAGTGGCCAACCAGCCCCTGTAAGGGAGACCATGCCCATGCACTGCCCGCCGGGGCTGATCCACGGGGTGCTGTGGACGGATCGGCTGCCGGCGGCGAGCATCACGTGCCGGGAGGCAGGGTGAACAGGGCACTGGCCGCCACGTCGGCGACGCACACCCTGCGCGCGAGATGCCGCGCATGGGCGCAGGCAGTGCCAGCAGTGTCGATCTCGGCGAAGTACGCTCCGCACGCCGTCGGCAGACCCTCCAGCGCCGCGAGGGCCAGTTGGCCAGTGCCCGTATTCACCAGCTGGACGTCGCCGTACCGGTTGCCGCACAGCTCCGGGCCGCGTGCCAGGATCCGGCCGGGGAGGCCGGGGGCAGTGGCCGGTGCGCCGGTCAACGGCAGGTCGGGAGGCACGCGGCCGCGCGGGCCCGGCACAACCTGCGCCGCGTGCCAGGCCGGGTCAGGACCCGGGCGCCTGCTCGGCGTCACCTCGCGCGTATGTCGTCGAGGTGACGGACGCGTGGGGGTGGTGCCGTATGCGGCGGGGCGTCCAGGCCGACCCCGGCGGCGGGTGCCGTTGGAGAGGCCCGACCACTGACCCTCGCGGGCCGGAGCGGTGCCGGGATCCTTCCCGCCATTCGCGCGCCTGAGGGATGATCCGTCGGCACCCGGGTATCGCAGCTCAAGGGTGGAACGGAGACGTACGAAGAGCCCGGCAACGGATGCAAGCCCTGAAGGAAGACGGCCGGAAGGTCACCCTTCGGGGCCGTGCAAGGTCCGGGGGTATGGAGCGCGTATGCCCCCGCGACAGGAGGCCCTACAGCCGAGACGGCTCCCTCGTGCCCATACGTTCCCGGATGGGGGTGCCGAAATTGCCTTTGAAGCGGGCGGCTGAGTTACTGGCAGTGGCCGGGCTGTCCGGAACGAGACCGGAGGAGACGCGAGATCCTCACCCTTCCCTCGCCCTTGTCCGCTCGTCACGCGTAGTGAAGCCGGGCACAGCGGCGGCCTCCCGCCTCTGGGGCCGCCGCTCGCTCCGCAGCCGACGGACGCTGACCGGGCTCCGCGAGTCCGTGTGGCGCAGCCGTTTCACCGGGAGATCGTTATGGGGATGCAGTCGGCGGTCGCGGCCCTGCTTGAAGAGGCGGAGCAGCGGGTCGGGGGGCGAACATGGCAGCTGACGCCTGGGGATCAAGCTTTGGCGCTGGAAGTGGCCACGGGCCTGGATGAGGCTGTCGGCGTCGCGCGGGAGCAGGAAGTTCTGCCGGACATCGAGCGGCTGGCCCACTTGCGTGAAGCCCTGGCTGTGCTGGCGATCGCCCTGGCCCGGACCCACGGCCCTGTCGCCTGGTTCATCGGGGCGGGTGCCGAGGCGCTTTCGCCGATTCTCAGCTGGCGCGCACTGACACCCGAAGAGACGCCCACATTCGGGACCACACACCCGCCCCCTGACCAGCTCGCCGATGCCGAGAACGCGGTACGGCAGCTGGCCGCCGGGCTGAGCCGTCTCGCGGCGTAAAGCCCGCGACAGGCGTGCAGCAGCCGCGGTGGGCCGCTCTGCGCTCTGGGGGTATGACGTGCTGTCTACGTGGTGTTCGCGGCGAACAAGCGGTGCGTGGCCGTGGACGCCCCGGCGAGCTCCAGCGGGATTCCCAGGCTCTGGCACATGCGGTGTGTGCTGAGGGTGGCGGGCGTCGGTTCCCCGGCGGGGACGTGTAGGGTCACGCGCTTCGGTCCGTGCGTGTGGACCAGGGCCTCGAACTCCTGGACGGCCGCGGCCCGGGTGGCGATGTCGAGATCGCGGTGCAGGGTCACATGCAGCATGTCGGCATCAAGATCGTGGCTGATCAGCATGGTGGCCTCCGCCGGCGGTGTCCTCACGCCGTATCTCGGCCCGGGCCACGCCCGGGGCCGTCCGACCTCCCAGGATGACGGTCAAGACGCGTCAGCGCAGCTCATGCCTCGCCCCTTGACCAGCAACCGCCCGCAGGACACATGACGCCCATGGCGTGAGTCAGCCGCTCCTCGCGGGACAGGTGAAGCGCACCTGCGTCAGGGCTCCGCCGGGGTCGAAGGTGAGCCGGACGTTGCTGTACCGGTCGGAAACGTCCAGGCGGGCCGCGATGTGGTCGACGTGGGTGTTGAACGAGGCGGAGACCAGCCCCACCCGCAGCCCGGCCCGCTTCCAGGCCCGGACCATGGGGAGCACGGACGGCCGCAGCCTGATCTTGGCGAAGACCGCTTCGGCCGTCTCGCGGTCGAGGCGGCCGGTGGAGTTCAGCAGTTCCAGCAGACGCAGGTCGGCAGCCGCCTGGTCCAGGCGCCCGGACTCGGACTCGCCGATCAGCTCCCGCAGGCGTCGGCCGGGGATGCCCGACGCGGCGAGGAGTTCGGCAGCGGAGTTGTCCAGGGTGAGGGTGTCGTCGATGTCGGCGATCACCGCGTCGAACCGTCGCCCGTTCTCGTGCCGGGCGGGCGGCGGACCGGCCACGGCCGCGTGCAGACGGACGTCGGGGCAGAGCAGCTGCTCGGTCATGGGCGCACCCGCAGCGCGGTCAGTGCCCGCAGAGGGAACGTCGGCCGCCAGACGGGCGCGGCATCCGCCGCGGCCTTGAGGGCGGGGAGGTGGCCGGCCAGCTCCTCCAGCGCGATCCGCAACTCCAAGCGGGCCGGGGCGGCGCCCGCGCAGTAGTGGATGCCCCGGCCGAACGCCAGGTGCCCGGCCGTCGGCCACCGTTCGGGCAAGTGCCGGTCCGGAGCGGTGTACTTGGCCGGATCGTGGTTGCCCGCCCCGTACAACAGCAGCACCTTGCTCCCCGCCGGCAGGGTCTGCCCGGCGACGGTCACCTCCCGCAGAGCGGTGCGGTACATCCCGACAACGGGACAGTCCAGCCGCAGCCCCTCCTCCACGAGGTCCGCGATCTCGATCCGGCCCTCTGTCACAGCCTCCCATCCTCCGGGCGAGCGCAACTGCCGGCGGACGATGATGGCCAGGCCCTGGGCGAGCGTCGTGTGCCCTGTGATGATCAGCGTCGGGATCAGCCCGGCCACCTCGTCCGGGGAGAGCCGGTGCCCATGGGGGCTCTCGTGCAGCTCCAGCCGGCCAGGATCTCCGCCACGTCGGGCGGCACGTCCACGGTCGGCCGGGGCTTGTGGCCGCGCGCGGAGAAGTCGGCGTCGTTGCGCAGGATCGCGGCGATGTCGTCGTAGCCGGTCACGCACCACGCCCCGAGCCGGGGAGAGTGAACGATTCTTCCGTGGCCGCGCAGTTGGGCCAGCGCCCCGTACAGGTCCTCCCCGTCGAGGGCCCGGGGATCGAACTCCACGCAGTCGGGGGAGCGTCGTGCCAAGACTTCCTCCAGATGATCGCGTACGCACGGGACAGGGATCAGGAAGCTGCGGCAGTGCCAACTGGCACTGAAAAGGGCCGCGCGGGTCGCACAGCCCTCGTGAGGGAACGTCACACAGATCCGGCGGCTCCTTGCCTCACATCCGCCCGGGCAAACCACGCGAACGAGCGACCGCCCGGGATGCGACTGCCGCGACTGAGCACCACGGAACACGAATGGGTGGCTTTGTCCACGAGGAACTGGCGAACAAGACCATCCTGGGTTGCCCCGGCTGTCGGACCACAGTCCGATACCGGAAGCGGGGAGCGGGAGGTCGGACCTGGGCCGTCGAGGGTCAGGTCGAGTCGACTGACGGGCCGCCCGTGAGCAGCGCCGGACCCCGACTCGTGGAGTTCTCCCGCATGGTGAGCCCGGACGGCTTCGGAGCACCCCCGATGCGCGGCTCGTGCGCCCGCCATCCAGGTGAACTCCCGGCTGGTCACGCGCCGTACCCCTCCGACGACACCCAAGATCACGACGGGAGTCCGCGCGACGCGGGCCGTTGATCAAGGGAGTGCGAAACCGTGAAGTCCCTGCTGCGCACGGCAGCCGCCGTCCTGACCGTCTGTTCCAGCTGGGTGCTGACCCTGGGCGCGCAACCGGCCGGCGCCCATACGTTTCTGTCGGTGGGCCGGGCAGCCGAGCGGCCGCACACGTCCGCGGCCGCGCTTCCCGCGGGCAACGGTGACGTGATCAGCTCGGAGCCGGCCGTCTTCTACCTGGATCCGCTCAAGGCGGTCAAGGTCGACGCGAACGTCGAGCGGATTCTGTACGGCTCGACCGACCGTACCGGCAAGCCCATCGCGGTCACCGGCACCGTCCTCACTTCCCGGACCGCCTCCCCCGCGCCCCGGCCGATCATCGCCTTCGCCCCGGGCACCCAGGGACTGGCCGACAAGTGCGCCCCCTCGCGCCAGATGGCGGAAGGCACCGAGTACGAGGGACTGCCCGTCAAGAACCTCCTCGACCAGGGCTGGGCCGTCGTGGTCACCGACTACCAGGGACTCGGCACCCCGGGCGTCCACACCTACATGGACCGCGAGGCCGAGGGGCGAGCGGTCCTGGACTCCCTCCGAGCGGCCCAGCGACTGCAGGGAACCCAGCTGCCCGCCGACGGCCCGGTGGCCCTCTACGGGTACTCCCAAGGCGGTGGCGCCGCCGCTGCCGCGGCCGAGCTCGCCCCCTCCTACGCGCCTGAACTGCAGATCAAGGGCGCCGTCGTCGGGGCCGCCCCCGCGGACCTCGACGCGGTGGCGGCCAACCTCGACGGCTCCGCGTACGGCGCGTTCTTCAACTACTCCCTGTCCGGGCTCGGCGCCTCCTACGGCATCGACATCAACCCGTACCTGAACTTCTTCGGGAAGGGGGTGACGAACGACCTGCGCGACAACCTGTGCACCGCGCAGGCCCTGGCCAAGTACCCGTTCCTGAAGTCCCGGCTCCTGACCGTGGACGGCCGTCCCCTGACCGACCGTCTCTCGTACGCGCCCTGGAAGGCGATCGTGGCCGACCAGCGGCTCGGCACCCGCAAGCCCGCCGTCCCCGTCCTGCTGTCACACAGCCGGTTCGACGACGTGATCCCCTACCGGGTCGGCGAGCAACTGGCCGCCGACTGGTGCGCGCTGGGCACCACGGTGAAGTTCACCAGCAACATCGTTCCCGGCCACATCGCCGCCAGCGCCGCCACCAGCAGCGAAGGCACCCCCTGGCTCGCGGACCGCTTCGCCGGCAAGACCGCCCCCAGCACCTGCTGACATGCCCCCAGCGGCTGTGGAGGAATGTGCCTCCGCCAACTTGAAAATCGCAGGTCAAGGGGGCTGGTGTGCCGGCCTGTCGGGGTGCTCGCGCTGGTCGCGGGCGGTTGTCTGCGGAGTAGATCGTCTGACGGAGGGGTCGTTTCGCTGCTTCCGGGTCAGGGGTGGTGCCTGAGGCGGTCCATGGCGTGTCTCGTTGATGGGCTGAGCAGTTACTCGGATGTGTCGGATGTGTCTGTACGGTCAGCGATCAGTGATGCGATGTGGGGCCGGAATAAGCCGTTGCTCATGGGCCTCGTCCTGCCCTCCTCGACGGAGGGTCGGCAAGGGCAGGACGAGGCCCATG
>NZ_MWIG01000847.1:0-868 GCF_002156145.1 Streptomyces sp. NRRL B-24572
TCCTCGTCGCCACCGGCGCGATGTTCCTGACCGCGCTGAGCTACGCGAAGATGGCCCGCCACTTCCCGGTGTCCGGTTCGGCGTACTCGTACGCGCGGAAGCTGATCGGCTCCCGGGTGGGCTTCCTCGTCGGCTGGGCGGTGCTCCTGGACTACCTGTTCCTGCCGATGGTCGCCTGGCTCGTCCAGTCGTTCTATCTCAACGCCCAGTTCCCGGGCGTCCCGGTCTGGGCCTGGATGCTGATCAACGCCGGGCTGACGACGCTGGTCAACATCGTGGGCCTCACTCTGACCGACCGCGTCAACAAGGTCCTGACCGGCATCGCCGTGTTCCTGGTCCTGCTGTTTGTCGCGTACTGCCTCGTCCACCTCGCCGACCAGCCGCCGCAGTCGTACACCGCGCCGCTCTGGAACGCGGAGAGCGGGCTCGCCGGAGTCTCGGCCGCGGCCGCGATTGCCGCGTACTCCTACCTCGGCTTCGACGCCGTGACCACGCTCTCCGAGGAAGCGCGGGACCCGCAGCGGACCATCCCACGCGCCGTCGTCCTGGTGATCGCGATCGGCGGCCTGCTGTTCGCGGCCGTCGCCTACGTGATGCAACTGGTCCATCCCGGCGACGTCTTCGACGACCCGGAGATCGTCGCGTACACGATGTCCGTCCAGGTCGGCGGCCAGACCTTCGCCGACTGGACCAACATCGCCGGGATCGCCGGCGGCTTCGCCTCCGGGCTCGCCATCCAGCTCAGCTCCAGCCGGCTGCTGCACATCATGGGTCGTGACGGAGTGCTGCCGAAGCGATTCTTCGGCGCGCTGAACGTCCGCACCGGGACCCCGGTGCTGTGCCTCGTCCTGACCGGCGCGGTCAGTCT
>NZ_MWIG01000848.1:0-2429 GCF_002156145.1 Streptomyces sp. NRRL B-24572
CCGCCCTCCAGGGCATCACCCGCAACCCGATCGCCGACCCCGGCATCCTCGGCATCAGCCAGGGCTCCTCGGTCGCCGTCGTCCTCGCCATCGCCTTCCTCGGCATGCACGAGCTCAGCGGGTACGTGTGGTTCGCCTTCGCCGGCGCCGCCCTCGCCTCCGTCGCCGTCTACGCGATCGCCGCCGCCGGACGCGGCGGCGCCACGCCCGTGAAGCTGGCGCTCGGCGGCGCCGCGATCAACGCGCTGCTGCTCTCGATCACCACCGGCGTCCTCACCACCCGGGCCTCGGCGCTCGACGAGTTCCGGTTCTGGCAGATCGGCTCCCTCGACGGGCGCGACACCGAGATCGTCGGCCAGATCTGGCCCTTCCTGCTGCTCGGCACCGTCCTCGTCCTCTCCGTGGCCCGCGGCCTCGACGCGCTCGCGCTCGGCGAGGACGTCGCCAAGGGGCTCGGACAGCGCGTCGCGACCGTACGGATCGTGGGCGGGCTCGGCGCGACCGTCCTCACCGGCGCGGCCGTCGCCGCCGCCGGCCCCGTCGCCTTCGTCGGCCTCGCCGTCCCCCACATCGCGCGCGCGGTCGTCGGCTCCGACCACCGGTGGGTGCTCCCGATGGCCGCGATCGTCGGACCCGTGATGCTGCTCGTGGCCGATGTCGCCGGGCGGATCGTGTTCCCGCCGGGAGAGGTGCCGGCCGGGGTGATGACCGCGCTGATCGGCGTGCCGTTCCTGGTCACGCTCGTACGACGGAAGGCGGTGCCGGCATGACCGCGCCGCTGATCGGAGTACCGACCCCGGCCACGCCCGTACGACCGAAGGCGGTGCCCGCGTGAGCGCCGTGAATCTCCGGCCCGCCGGGTACGGGCTCGTGCGCGCCGGACGCGGGTCCTTCCTCGTCCACCGGCGCTCGGCCCTCGTCGCCGCGGCCCTCCTGCTGCTCCTGGGCGCGGCCTGCGTCGCGTACCTCTGCGTCGGCGAGAAGTCCGTCGCCCCGGGCGAAGTCGTACGGATCCTCCTCGGCGAGCCCTCGCCGTCCGCGTTCGTCGTCACGGAGCTGCGCGAGCCGCGCCTCGTCGTCGCCCTCGCCGTCGGCGCCGCCTTCGGCATCGCGGGCGGCCTCATCCAGACCGTGGCCCGCAACCCGCTCGCCTCCCCCGACATCATCGGCATCAGCCAGGGCGCCGGGGCCGTCACCGTCGCCGCGATGACCTTCGGCCTCGCCCCGTACACCGTCCTGCCGTACGTCTCCATCGCCGGCGGCATCCTCGCCGCCGCCCTCGTGTACGCCTTCGCCTGGCGCGGCGGGCTGCACGCGACCCGGTTCGTCCTCATCGGCATCGGCATCGCGATCGCGCTGCGGTCCCTCATCACGCTGTTCATGACGAAGGGCGACTACCTCGTCGCCCAGCAGGCCCAGATCTGGATGACCGGCTCCCTCAACGGGCGCGGCTGGGACGAGTCCGCGCCGATCCGCTGGACTCTGCTCCTGCTGCTGCCCGCCGTGCTGTGGGCGGCCCGCGCCCAGCGGACCGTCTCCCTCGACGACGACACGGCGACCGCGCTCGGCGTGCGGCTGGGCGGGGTCCGGCTCGGGCTCGTCGCGGTCGGCGTCGTCCTCGCGTCGGTGGCGACGGGCGTCGCCGGGCCGGTGGACTTCGTGGCGCTGCTCGCCCCGCAGATCGCCCGCCGCATGACCCGGACGGCGCAGATCCCGCTGCTCTGTTCCGCGCTCACCGGCGCGGTGATCGTGGTCGTCGCCGACCTGCTCGGCCGGCGCCTCTTCTCCCCCGTCGAACTGCCGGTGGGTGTCCTCACGGCGGCGGTCGGCGCCCCGTACCTGATCTGGCTCATCGTCCGGAGCCGAGCCGCTGGAGGTGCTTCGTGACCAGACTGCAGGCCCGTGAGCTGACGCTCGCCTACGAGGACCGCACCGTCGTCGAGGAGCTCGACCTCGCGATCCCCGACGGCAAGGTGACGGTGATCGTCGGCCCGAACGCGTGCGGGAAGTCCACGACGCTGCGGGCGCTGGGGCGGTTGCTGAAGCCGGCGGGCGGCGCCGTCCTCCTCGACGGCGAGTCGCTCGCGAAGCTGCCGACGAAGCGGATCGCCCGCTCGATCGGGCTGCTGCCGCAGACGCCCGTCGCGCCCGAGGCGATCACCGTCGCCGACCTGGTGTCCCGGGGCCGGCAGCCGCATCAGGCCTGGTGGAAGCAGTGGTCGGAGGAGGACGAACGGGCCGTCGCCGACGCCATGGAACGCACCGACGTCGCCGCGCTCGCCGACCGGTCCGTCGACGCGCTGTCGGGCGGGCAGCGGCAGCGGGTGTGGATCGCGATGGCCCTCGCGCAGGAGACGGACCTGCTGCTCCTCGACGAGCCCACCACCTACCTGGACATCTCCCACCAGGTGGAGGTCCTCGACCTGGTC
>NZ_MWIG01000849.1:0-1424 GCF_002156145.1 Streptomyces sp. NRRL B-24572
GGCTGCTGCCGCAGACGCCCGTCGCGCCCGAGGCGATCACCGTCGCCGACCTGGTGTCCCGGGGCCGGCAGCCGCATCAGGCCTGGTGGAAGCAGTGGTCGGAGGAGGACGAACGGGCCGTCGCCGACGCCATGGAACGCACCGACGTCGCCGCGCTCGCCGACCGGTCCGTCGACGCGCTGTCGGGCGGGCAGCGGCAGCGGGTGTGGATCGCGATGGCCCTCGCGCAGGAGACGGACCTGCTGCTCCTCGACGAGCCCACCACCTACCTGGACATCTCCCACCAGGTGGAGGTCCTCGACCTGGTCCGCCGCCTCAACCGGCTCCGCGGGCGGACCGTCGTCCTCGTCCTCCACGACCTGAACCAGGCCGCGCGGTACGCCGACCACCTCGTCGCCATGAAGGCGGGGCGGGTGATCGCGGAGGGCGCGCCGTCGGACATCGTGACGGCGGAGCTCGTACGGGACGTCTTCGGGCTGTCGTCGGTGGTGGTCCCGGACCCGGTGACGGGGTCACCGCTGGTGGTGCCGGGGGCGCCGTGGCATGCGGAAACCCCGGCCCCGAACTGACCCGCGCCGCCGTGCGGGCCCACAACGGGCGCGGGTCAGTGCTTGCGGGAGCGCCAGAGCAGGAACAGGGCCGAGGCGATCGCCGCACCCCGCAGGACCCACGGCCACGTCTCGGAGATCGCCGCGCCCATCGCCTCGCCGCCCGGGGCCACCGCCTCGCCCCAGCGGCCCTGGACGCGGCCCCACAGCCAGAGGATCCCGGTCGCGGCGCTGAGGCCGGGGATCACCAGGACGGCGCCCTTGACCTCGGCCGGGGTCAGCCGGCGGGAGGCGTACGCGAGGAGCCAGCCCGCCGCGAGGGCCACCAGCGAGCCGAAGACCGCGCCGCCGAGCAGGAGCAGCGCGGCGAGCAGCACGAAGGGGTTCGCGAGACGGGCACGGGCCGGGGCGGCCCCCTCGGTCTCTCCCTCGGGCGCCTCCTCCACGGCCGGCGCCTCCGCCCTGCGGCGCCGGAGGACACGGGCCAGTCGGCGGCGCTTCCCCGGCACGGGGGCCCCGGCCGCCTCGTCCTCGGCCGCCTCGTCCTCCTCCGGGGGCGTGAAGAGGTCGGGGCGCTCGATGCCGCCGACGAAGCCGAGGAAGTCGTCGTCGGTGTCCTTGGTGTCCTCGGTGTCCGTATGCCACCAGTCCGAGGCGCGCCCGGCGCCGGGAACGCCGGGAGCGGCAGGGGCGGCGGAGCCCGCGCCGTCCGGGCCTCGGTCGTCCTGAGCGGGAATCGCGGGGCCCGACGCACCAGGGCGCGACGCGCCGGGGCGCGCAGTGCCGGGGCGCGCAGCACCGGAGCCCGTAGCGCCGGGGCGCGCAGCGCCACCACCCGACGCGCCCGAGGCCGCCTCGCCCCGGCGCTACGGGCTC
>NZ_MWIG01000085.1:0-163 GCF_002156145.1 Streptomyces sp. NRRL B-24572
CCCGGCAGTTCGGGCGCGGGCGGGTCCGCCGTACCGGTGACGGCGTCCTCCGGTCGGACCGACGCCCCGTCAGTTTCCGGGTGGGTTCCCGGCGCGCGGAACGGCCCGGCGATCCGCACGATCGGCCCATGCGTGCCTCACTCGCCTCCTCGATCGCCGTCGC
>NZ_MWIG01000085.1:260-13295 GCF_002156145.1 Streptomyces sp. NRRL B-24572
CCCGCGCCCGAACTGCCGGGCTCCACCCAGTCGCTGCCCCTCGAACCGCTCGGCGCCGCCACCCGCGCCCTCGGCGGGGCGACCGGCCCGGGCGAGCAGGGGCTCACCCGACGCGACGTCAGGCCCTTCTCGCTCGTCGGCGTCGTCTGGGACGACCCGGCGGCCCCGCTGCACGGCACCGTGCAGGTCCGCACCCGGGCCGCCGGCGGCGGCGCCTGGTCGGACTGGCAGGACGTCGAGACCCACAACGAGGAGCACGGTGCCGACCCCGACACCGCGGAGGGCTCCGCCCGGACGCACCGCGGCGCCACGGCCCCGCTGTGGGTGGGCGACTCGGACGGCGTCGAGATCCGCGTACGGGGGGAGGAGCGGCTCCCGGCGGGCCTGCGCCTCGAACTGGTGGACCCGGGGCAGGCCCCCGCGGCCGAGCCCGGAGCCCCTCGCACCCGCAGCGCCACGACTCCGGCCGCCCGGGCCGGCATGACCGCGGCGGAGGCGGCCGCGACCGCGGTGAACGCACGGCTGGCCCCGTACGGCGCGACCTGGATCCCGGCCCTCTCGAAGAAGGAGACCGAGCTCACGGCCCGGAGCATGCCGCAGGCGCAAGCGGCTCCCGCCGTCCCGGCGGCCGCCGCGGCGAAGCCGTACATCGGCCCCCAGCCGAAGATCATCACCCGTAAGGGCTGGGGAGCGGACGAGAGCATCCGCGAGAAGGGCTTCGTCTACACGAAGACCATCAAGGCGGCCTTCGTCCACCACAGCGCCACCGGCAACAACTACACCTGCAAGCAGGCCCCCTCCGTCCTGCGCAGCATCTACCGCTACCACGTCAAGAGCATGGGCTGGCGGGACTTCGGCTACAACTTCGCCGTCGACAAGTGCGGAAACATCTACGAGGGCCGGGCCGGCGGCGTCGCCAAGCCGGTCATGGGCGCCCACACCCTCGGCTTCAACACCAACAGCATGGGCATCGCCGTCCTCGGCACCTTCAGCAAGAGCAACCCGCCGGCCGCCGTCGTGACCGCCGTCGCGCGCCTGACGGCCTGGAAGCTCGGGCTCCACGGGGTGAACCCGAAGGGCACGTCGTATCTGGTCTCAGGGGGCGGGAACCTGTACAAGAAGGGCACGAAGGTACGGTTCAACGCGATCGCCGGACACCGTGACGGATTCGCCACCGAGTGCCCCGGCGTACGGCTGTACGGCAAGCTCGGCACGGCCCGCACGAGCTCGGCGAAGTACCAGGGAAGGCCCTGAAGGCTCCGACCGGGTCACTGGTGGGGTCGCTGATGGGTCACTGATGGGTCATGGAGGCAACCATCTGCATAAACTGACCGGTCATATCGCACGGACGACCGAACGGGCGAGCTGACGGGCCCCGAACAGGAAGCAGAGACGACAAGGTGACAGAAGCGATCCTCCTGGTCGGTGGCAAGGGCACACGGCTGCGACCCCTCACGGTCAACACGCCCAAGCCCATGGTCCCGGCGGCGGGCGTCCCCTTCCTGACCCACCAGCTGGCCCGGGCCCGCGCCGCCGGCGTCGAGCACATCGTGCTCGCCACGTCGTACCTGGCCGAGGTCTTCGAGCCGTACTTCGGGGACGGCTCCGCCCTCGGCCTCAGCCTGGAGTACGTCACCGAGGAGGAGCCCCTCGGCACCGGCGGCGCGATAAGGAACGTCGCCTCGCGCCTCCACTCGGGCCCCGACGAGCCGGTCCTCATCTTCAACGGGGACATCCTCACGGGCCTGGACATCCAGGCCCTCGTCGCGACCCACTCCTCCTCCGGCGCGGACGTCTCGCTCCACCTCACCCGGGTCGAGGACCCGCGCGCCTTCGGCCTGGTCCCCACGGACGACACCGGCCGCGTCACGGCCTTCCTGGAGAAGCCGCAGACGCCGGAGGAGATCGTCACGGACCAGATCAACGCGGGCGCGTACGTCTTCCGCCGTTCGGTCATCGACACGATCCCCACGGGCCGCCCGGTCTCGGTGGAACGAGAAACGTTCCCGGAGCTCCTGTCCTCCGGCGCCCACCTCCAGGGCATGGTCGACTCGACCTACTGGCTGGACCTCGGCACCCCGCAGGCCTTCGTCCGCGGCTCCGCCGACCTGGTCCTGGGCCGCGCGCCCTCCCCGGCCGTCCCGGGCCGCTGCGGCGACCGCCTGGTCCTGCCGACGGCACGCGTCGCCCCGGACGCCAAGCTGACCGGCGGCACGGTGGTGGGCGCGGACGCGGTGGTGGGCGAAGGCGCCCGGGTGACCGGCTCGACCCTCCTCGCGGGCGCGATCGTCGAACCCGGCGCGGTGATCACGGACTCCCTGATCGGCGCGGGGGCGCGCATCGGCGCGCGTACGGTGGTGAGCAGGGCGGTCATCGGCGACGGCGCGCAGGTGGGCCCGGACAACGAACTCCGAGACGGCGTCCGCGTCTGGTGCGACGCCACCCTCCCCGCAGGCGCGGTCCGCTTCTCGTCGGACCAGTAGAACCAACTGCGGGCGGTCGCGCCCCGCCGTTGTGGGCAATCGTTCCGCAGGGCGGAACGGGTGGGCACAACGGACCCGCGCCCTGCCGGCGCCAGAGGCTTCCGGGCCTGGACCCGCACCACGTCGTGCGGCGCCGCTGGGGTGCGGGTCCAGGCACAGGGGGCGGGGACGCGGCCCCACACGGCGGCGGGGCACCGCCCCGCACGGGCGTGGGCCCGCAGGGGCGCGGGCTACGCTCGTACCCATGGCCGGCCGCTTCGCACCGAAACCCACGCGCACGACGACGCGCGGCGGCCACCTCCCCGTACCCGGCACAGAAGACGCCCCCCTCGACCTCGGCCTCACCCTCGGCCCTCTCCGCCGCGGCCCCGCCGACCCCACCTTCCGGGTGACCCCGGACGGCTCGGTGTGGCGGGCCAGCCGCACCCCGGACGGCCCGGGCACCCTCCGCATCGGCGTGGGGGAGGCCGAAGCCTGGGGCCAGGGCGGCGACTGGCTCCTGGACCGCCTCCCGGCCCTCCTCGGCGCGGAGGACGACCCGACCGCCTTCGTCCCCCGCCACAAGCTGCTCCTGGCGACCCACCGCCGCCGCCCGGGCCTGCGCCTGACCCGTACCGGTCTGGTCCTGGAGTCGCTGATCCCGTCGGTCCTGGAGCAGAAGGTCACGACGACCGAGGCCTACGGCTCCTGGAGGGCGCTCGTACGGAAGTACGGCGAACCGGCCCCCGGCCCGGCCCCCGAGGGCATGTACGTGATGCCCGACGCCCGCACCTGGACGCAGATCCCGTCCTGGGAGTGGCACCGCGCGAACGTCGACGGCAAGCGTTCGGCCACGATCGTCCGCGCGGCCAGGGTGGCGGCCCGCCTGGAGGAGGCCGCGCACATGGACCCGCCGGCGGCCCGCAAGCGCCTGGAGCTGGTCCCGGGCATCGGCGCCTGGACGAGCGCGGAGACGGTCCAGCGCAGCAACGGCGCCCCGGACGAGGTCACCACCGGCGACCTCCACCTGCCGGGCATCGTCGGCTGGGCGCTCGCGGGCGACCGTACGGCGGACGACGAGACGATGCTGGAGCTCCTGGCCCCGTACGCCGGCCAGCGCCACCGCGCGGCCCGTCTGATCCTCCTCAGCGGCCGCGTACCACCGCGCCGGGCACCCCGCAGGGCGCCCGGCGACATCACGGGCCTCTAGAGGACCGTCACCGCACCTCGACGAACTCCGAGGCGAGCCGCGCCGGTCGTTCCTTCGGCGGAGCCGCCGGACGGCCGATCGCCACCGCGCCCATCGGGTCCCACTCCTCCGGCAGCCCGAGGACCTCCCGTACGACGTCCCGGCAGAACATCGTCGAGGACACCCAGGCCGAGCCCAGCCGCTCACCCGCGAGGGCGACGAGGAAGTTCTGCACGCCCGCGCCCGTCGCCACCACGAACATCTCGCGCTCGGCGGCGTCCCGGCGCGGGTCGCCGTAGTGGTGGGAGCCGTCCATGACGAGGCAGGGCACGGCGAGGTAGGGCGCGTTGCGCAGGACGTCCCCGCGCCGGACCCGCTTCGCGACGGACTCCTCGGACTTGCCGTCCCGCCGCAGGTCCGCGATCCACGCGTCCCGCATCGCGTCGAGCAGCCGCGTCCGCGACTCCGCCGACTCCAGGAGCACGAACCGCCACGGCGTGGTGTGGTGCGGCGCCGGGGCCGTCACGGCGGCGGCGACCGCGCGCCGTACCGCCCCCGGGTCGACCGGCTCGTCGGTGAACTCCCGTACGGTCCGCCGCAGCGTCACCGCCTCCCGTACGGCCTCCGAGGTCCCGAGCCGGAACATGTCGTCGGCGGCGGAGCGCACGAGCGCCCGCGCGCCCTCCTCGGCGTCGCCGCCCACCACGTGGGGCAGCCCGCGCACGACGGCGACCGGGAGCCCGGCCGCCTTGCCCTTCACCAGGTCGCCGGCGGCGGCGAGTTCGTCGGCGGTGGCGACGACGGTCGCGCTCAGCGGATTGCCGTGCGCGTCGGTCCCGCCGCGCAGGTCGTCGAGGACCCGCACGCCGGCCGCGCCGATCGCCACGTCGGTGAGTCCGTTGCGCCAGGGCCGCCCGAAGGTGTCCGTGACGACGACGCCGACGTCGACGCCGAGCGCCTCGCGCAGCCCCGAGCGGATGCGGCGCGCCGAGGCGTCGGGGTCCTCGGGCAGCAACAGCACGGTCCCGGAAGGGGTGTTGGAGGCGTCGACCCCGGCGGCGGCCATGACGAGCCCCTGCCGGTTCTCGACGACACGGAGGGTGCCGCGCCGCGCCACCACCCGTACCGTCTCGGCGTCGATGGCCTCCTCGCGGTCGTCGGCCGCGATCACCCGGCCCTCGGCCTTGCTGACGATCTTCGAGGTGACGAGCAGGACGTCCCCGTCGGCGAGCTCCGGCGACACGGAGGCGATCAGCTTGGCGAGGTCGTCCCCGGCGGCCACCTCGGGCAGCCCGGGCAGCGCCCAGACCCGGTACGAGGGAGCGACGCCGCTCACCCCCGCACCACCTCCGCAAGGGCCAGCGCCTCGCGGGCCATCGCGGTCGTCGCGTCCACGTCCGTCATCATCAGCGGCACCGCGCGGCACGCGATGCCCGCCGCCTCGACCTCCGCGACCGCACCCGCGTCCACGGTGTCGACGAGCCAGCCGCCGACGAGTTCGGCGCCGTAGTGCAGGGCCACCGCCGCCGCCGTGGACTCCACGCCCACCGCCGCGAGGACCTTGTCGGCCATGCCGCGCACGGGCGCGTCGCCGACGATGGGGGAGAGGCCCACGACCGGCGCCCCGGCCGCGACGACCGCCTCGCGGATCCCGGGCACGGCCAGGATCGTCCCGACGCTCACCACGGGGTTGGACGGCGGGAAGAGGATGACGTCCGCCTCGGCGATGGCCTCCAGGACGCCCGGCGCGGGCTTCGCGGCCTCCGCGCCGACGGGCACGACGGCCTTCGCGTCGACGGAGGCGCGCAGCTTCACCCAGTACTCCTGGAAGTGCACCGCGCGCTGCTCGCCGTCCACCTCGATCGCCACGTGCGTCTCGACGCGGTCGTCGGACATGGGGAGGAGCCGGACGCCGGGCTGCCAGCGGGCGCACAGCGCCTCGGTGACGGCGCTCAGCGGGTAGCCCGCGCCGAGCATCTGCGTACGGACGATGTGGGTGGCGAAGTCACGGTCGCCGAGGCCGAACCACTCGGGCCCGACCCCGTACGCCGCGAGCTCCTCCTTGACGGCGAAGGACTCGTCCGTGCGTCCCCAGCCCTGTTCCTCGTTGATGCCACCGCCGAGGGTGTACATCACCGTGTCCAGGTCGGGGCAGACCTTCAGCCCGAAGAGATGGATGTCGTCACCGGTGTTGCCGATGACCGTGATCTCCGCGTCCGGCGCGGCCTGCTTGAGGCCGCGAAGGAAACGGGCACCACCGATGCCGCCGGCCAGAACCACAATGCGCATGCGGACAGTCTGTCAGCCGAAGGCCGATCCCATGAGGGGTGGTCGGGAGGCGGGCGGGCCCGTCAGGCGTGGACGACTCCCGGGGCGGCCGGGGCGCACTGCGCCTGGAGCGACTCGTGCATCGGCATCTCCGTGAGCCCCGGGTAGTACACGTGCAGGCTGACGGCCGGTTCGAGGGAGTCGTTGGCGACCTCGTGGACGTACCCCGGTGCGAAGACCCGCTGCGCGCCGCCGGCGAGCGTCCGTACACCCCGGTCCGTACGCTCCGTCAGCTCGCCCTCCAGGACGGTCAGCACGCCGGAGGAGAGGCCGTGGTCGTGGAGCCCGCTTCCCTGGCCCGGCACCCAGGAGAGCAGCCACACCTCGTAGCCGGGGCCCGTGCGCAGGCGGTGGTACCAGCGGGTGGTGGCGTCGTACTCGACGTACGGGGCCCACTGGGAGCGGTCGCCGGCGATGGAGCGGGCGAGGCCGGCGAACTCGGCCACGGTCTCGGGGTGGGCGCGCTCGGGCTGGAGGAGGTGCGGGACCTCGAGGATGTCGCCGGCGATCTGAAGGTCGCTGTCCATGTTCATGGGGTGGGGAGGTTCCTCAGCAGAAACAGAAGCGGTGGGGGGTCACGGAAGAGAGGTGACACGGGTGACGCAGGGTGACGCTGGGGGAGAAGTCGGAGCTCTACGGCCCCGACAGCTGGAGCTCTACGGCATCAACAGCTGGGACAGCAACAGCAACAGCGCGCCTGGACAGCGCGGCGGAACCCACGGCTGTGGGTCGCGGAGGGCGCTGTGGTCGCTGGCATGCCATCAAAGGTGGCCGGAGGGACACCCGACTGTCAACTCAATGCCCGATTTGGGGGCAATGTTTCACCTCATCCGGTTACAGTGCCCGGAGAAAGGTTTGTTCAGGCGCGGACCAGGAGAGATGGCGCTTCGGTCGCGCCCTCAAACATGGGCGGGCGCGATCGGGCGGTGATCCAGATCACTTCCCCGGTCGGATCGCAACAAGATCCAAGTCTCGGACGTCCTCCCCTGTGAGGACGGCGCGGCGTGATCGGGCCAGCGGCATGTGTCACGTTTTTTGGTGATTTGAACACTTTCCGCATAGGCTTGGTTCCGCAGAGTGAATACGAGGCCCAATAGCAGATCTCGGCTTGACTCGCACAGAGCACAAACTTGTAATTTCACTCGTGTCGTTCGGCCGGGTTCGTCCCGGCAACATCACGGGACGCACAGAACAGACGAGGGGCGCACATGACCGAGTTGTTCCAGGAACTGCTGGTCGAGGACGCGGACGAGGAACTCGGCTGGCAGGAGCGCGCGCTGTGCGCCCAGACCGACCCCGAGTCCTTCTTCCCCGAGAAGGGCGGCTCGACCCGCGAGGCCAAGAAGGTCTGCCTCGCCTGCGAGGTCCGCTCCGAGTGCCTCGAATACGCCCTGCAGAACGACGAACGGTTCGGCATCTGGGGCGGCCTCTCCGAGCGCGAGCGACGCCGTCTGAAGAAGGCCGCCGTCTGAACGGCACCCGGGCGCCCCGGCGCGCGCACCAGGACATGACGAACGGTCCGCCCCCTGTGCTCACGACACAGGCGGCGGACCGTTCTGCTCGTCCGGCGCGACCCACACCCCTCCGATGCGCCCCGCACCCTTCCGCACGGTCTGTCCACAGGGCGGCGGACCGCTCCGCGTGCAGCCGTTAGTGTGGGCCTCCGTCCGAGACGCTCCCCACGCCCCCCGCGGGCGACCCCGGCCGGAGGGCCCGTAGCTCGATGTCCTCAACTCCTGAGTTTCCGCGACACGTCGTCACCGCCGTGCTCGTCACCCACGACGGCGCCCGCTGGCTGCCCGACGCACTCGCCGGGCTGCTCGCCCAGGAGCGCCCCGTGCAGAACGTGGTGGCGGCCGACACCGGCAGCGCCGACGACTCGGCGCAGCTCGTCGCCGACGCCATCGGCGCCGACCGCGTCCTGCACCTCGCGCGCCGCACCGGCTTCGGCGCCGCCGTCGAGGAGGCGGCCCGCACCGCGCCCCTGCTCGGACCCGAGGACCTGCCCTATCTGAAGCGCCCCAGCGGCTGGGACCCCGTCAGCCGCACCTGGAACGACGAGGCGTACGACCTCCCGGACCTCCCGCACGGCGAACCGGTCCAGTGGCTCTGGCTCCTCCACGACGACTGCGCCCCCGAGCCCGGCGCCCTCGCCGAACTCCTGCGCGTCGCCGAGTCCGACGCGGACGCCGCCGTCATCGGTCCCAAGCTGCGCGGCTGGTACGACAGGAAGCAGCTCCTCGAAGCCGGCGTCAGCATCGCCCGCAGCGGCCGCCGCTGGACCGGACTCGACCGCCGCGAGCAGGACCAGGGCCAGCACGACCAGGTCCGCTCCGTCCTCTCCGTCTCCACCGCCGGCATGCTGGTCCGCCGCGACGTCTTCGAGGGCCTCGGCGGCTTCGACCGCCGCCTGCCCCTCATGCGCGACGACGTCGACCTGTGCTGGCGCGCGCACTCCGCCGGCTTCCACGTCCTCGTCGCCCCCGACGCCGTCCTGCGGCACGCCGAGGCCTCCGCCCGCGAGCGCCGCACCGTCGACTGCGCGGGACGCACCGCAGCGAACCCGCACCGCGTCGACAAGGCCGGCGCCGTCCACACCCTCCTCGCCAACACCCGCGGCCGGGCCCTCCCGTACGTCTTCGTACGGCTCGTCCTCAGCACCCTGCTCCGCACCCTCGCCTACCTCGTCGGCAAGGCCCCCGGCCAGGCCGTCGACGAGGTCATGGGCCTCCTCGCGACCCTGCTGCGGCCCGAGAAGATCCTCGCCGCCCGCAAGCGCCGCAGGAACCCGGCCGTACCCACCGGCGAGTTCCGCGCGCTCTTCCCGCCGCCCGGCGCCACCGTCCGCGCCACCGTCGAGCAGATCGCCTCCCACTTCGGCGGCGCCGAGGCCGACACCGGCGGCTCCCGCCACGGCGTCGTCGAGTCGGGACCCGGCGGCGACGACGCCGACTACCTGGAGATCGAGCAGTTCGCCCGGCTCAAGAAGATCGCCCGCAAGCCCGGACCGGTCCTCTTCGCCCTGCTCCTCCTCGTCTCCCTGGTCGCCTGCCGCAACCTCTTCGCCGGCGGCTCGCTGGCCGGCGGCGCCCTGCTGCCCGCCCCCGACACCGTCTCCGGCCTCTGGTCGCGGTACGCCGACGCCTGGCACGCCCTCGGCACCGGCGGCACCCAGACCGCCCCGCCCTACCTCGCCGTCCTGGCCGCGCTCTCCGCGCTGTTCCTCGGCTCCACCTCCACCGCGCTGACCCTGCTGCTCGTCTGCTCGGTCCCGCTCGCCGGCTTCACCGCGTACTTCGCCGCCCGCGGCATCGTCGAGTCCCGGCTCCTGCGCGCCTGGGGCGCCATCGCGTACGCCTTCCTGCCCGCCGCCACCGGGGCCCTCGCCGCCGGCCGACTCGGCACCGCCGTCCTCGCGATCCTGCTCCCGCTGATCGCCCGCGCCGCCGTCGCCGCCCACGGCCTCAACCGGCCGCGCGGAGAGCGCGGAAGCTGGCGCGCCACCTGGGCGTACACCTTCCTGCTCACCTTCGCGACGGCGTTCACCCCGGTCGTCTGGCCGCTCGCCGTCCTCCTCGGCCTCGGCGTCCTCGCCGTCCGCCGCGACGACATCACCGCGTACGGACTCCGCTTCCTGGCCGCCGTCGGCACCCCGATCCTGCTCCTCGCGCCCTGGTCGCTCACCCTCCTCACCGACCCCGGTGCCTTCCTGCGCGAGGCCGGCGTCGACGTCCGTACGGGCACGGCCACCGCGCTCGACCTGCTCGGCACCAGCCCCGGCGGCCCCGGCACCACCGGCGGCCTGCTCCTGATCGGCCTCGTCCTCGCCGGCCTGGCCGGCCTCCTGCGCGAGGAGCGACAGCTCGCCGTCCGCACCGCCTGGACCGCCGCCCTCGCCGGACTCCTCTTCGCCGTCCTCACCAACGGCGCGGGAGGCACCGGCTGGGCCGGACCCGCCACCCTCGTCTACGGCGCCGCCCTCATCGCCGCCGGCATGATCGGCGCCGAGGGCGGCCGCACCCGCGTCGCCGCCCACGGCTTCGGCTGGCGCCAGCCCGTCGCCGCCCTCATCGCCCTCGCCTGCGCCCTCGGCCCGGCCGCCGCCGCCGTCACCTGGATGATCGGCGGCGCCGACGGCCCGCTGACCCGGCGCGACCCGGTCCAGGTCCCGGCCTTCGTCGCCGAGGAGAGCGGCACCCGCGACCAGCCCCGCACCCTCGTCCTCGGCGGCAGCACGCCCGGCGAGGTCGCCTACACCCTCGTCCGGGGCTCCGGCGCCCGCCTCGGCGACGCCGAACTCACCGAGACCGCCGAAGCCGACCCCCGCCTCGACGGGGTCGTCGCCCGACTCGTCGCCGGCTCCGGCGCCGACCAGACCCAGGAGCTCAGCGGCTACGCCATCCGCTACGTCCTCGTACGGGACGGGGCACCGCGCCAGATGAGCCGCGTCCTCGACTCCACCCCCGGCCTCAGCCGCCTCAGCCAGCTCGACGGCAGCGCGCTCTGGCGCGTCGACCGCGAGATCGCCCGCGTCATGATCGTCCCCCCGGCGGCCAAGGACGGAACGAAGACCGCGGAGGAGACCGCCAAGCCGGTCACCGTCGCCGCAGGACCCGTCGAGGCACACGACGACATCCCGGCGGGCCCCGCCGGCCGCGTCCTGCGCCTCGCCGACCGCGCCGACGACGGCTGGACCGCCACCCTCGACGGCAAGGAACTGGCGCGGACCACCGTCGACGGCTGGGCCCAGGGCTTCGAACTCCCCACCGGGGGCGGCCGCCTCGACCTCACGTACGACGAGCCGCTCACCCACACCGCGTGGATCTGGGCCCAGGCCGGCCTCGCCGTCGTCCTGCTCGTCCTCGCCCTGCCCGGGCGGCGCCGCGAGATCGACGACGACCTCCCCGAGGAGGAGCTCGCCATCCCCGCCCAGGCGACCGAAGGCGACGGCCGCCGCGCCCGCCGCCTGCGCGCCGCCGCGGAAGCGGAGGCCGAGGCGAGCGCGGCGGCGGAGACCGCCGAGACCGCCGAGACCGCCGAGACCGCCCCCGACACCTTCGACGCCTTCGGGACCGCACAGGGCGCGCCCGCCCCCATCCCGGGGCAGCAGTCCTACGAGCCCCACGACCAGGGCGGGGACCGGGAATGGGACGGCGGCTACGACCCCGCCTACGCCCAGGCCCAGGAACAGCCGCAGACCCAGCCGTACGCCGAGCAGGGCTACTACCAGGACTACGCGACCGACCCGTACCAGCAGCAGCCGTACGCGTACCCCCAGCAGGGCTACGAGCAGCAGCAGCCGCAGCAGTACGACCCGCAGCAGTACGACCCGTACGGCGGCGGCTACGGCTACGGATACCCCCAGGGCCACGAGACCGAGCAGCGTCCCGACGGGAGCAGCAACCAGTGAAGCGCACGACCCTCTCCCTGATCGCGGGCGCCACGGCCCTCGCCGCCGTCACCGGCTTCGCGGCCCTCACCGCCCCGGACGGCACCGCCGCCACCGAGACGAAGGCCACCACCCGTCTGCCGGTGGAGCGCGCCGGCCTCGTCTGCCCGGCCCCCAGCACCTCCGAGGTGGCCGAGACGCGCTACACCTCGTACACCCCGACGGGCACGGGCACGGCCACGGGCCCGTCGAAGACCGAACAGCCCATGGCCCTCCTGCGCATCGCCACGAGAGGGCCGGCGGCGGGCGGCACCGGCAAGACCGACAAGAAGGCGAAGGCCCCCAAGGCCCCGGCCACCGTCACCACCCCGGGCAAGCCCGTCACGGCCCAGGCGGACGGCGGCTCGGTGCCCGCCCTCACCGGCGCCGCGACCGGCACCCTCGCCCCCGGCTGGACCGTCCAGCAGACCACCGTCGTCCCGGCGGGCGGCGCGCGCGGCCTCCTCGGCCTCGGCTGCGGCGCCCCCGACACCGACTTCTGGTTCCCGGCGGCCTCCACCGCCAAGGACCGCCAGGACTACGTCCACCTCACCAACCCGGACGACTCGGCCGCCGTCGCCGACATCGAGCTGTACGGCCCCGAGGGCGCCCTCAAGTCCCAGTTCACCGAGGGCATCCCGGTCCCCGCCCACTCCACCGTCCCGGTGCTCCTCTCCACCCTCACGAGCGAGGCCGGCCGGAAGGACGTCACCGTCCACGTCACCACCCGCAGCGGACGCGTCGGCGCCGCCGTCGCCGCGGCCGACGACAAGCTCGGCAGCGACTGGATCGCCCCGGCCGCCGACCCGGCGAGCAGCGCCGTGCTCCCCGGCATCCCGGCCGACGCCACCTCGGTGCGGCTCGTGGCCTTCGCCCCCGGAGACGACGACGCCGACCTCAAGGTCCAGCTGGTCACCCCGAGCGGCACGATCGTCCCGGCGGGCGCCGACTCCCTCCACGTGAAGTCCGGGATGACGGCCGCCGCCGACCTGCCGAACCTCACCCGGGGCACGGTGGGCTCCCTGCTGCTGACCCCGAGCGACCCGAAGAAGCCGATCCCGGTCGTGGCGGCCCTCGAGGTCGTGCGCGGCAAGGGCGAGAACACCGAGATCGCGTTCATCCCGGCGACCGCGGCCGTCTCCGCGCGCGCGACGGTCGCCGACAACCGCGCGAAGGGCTCGACGCTCTCCCTGACCGCCCCGGGCGCGGACGCCCAGGTCAAGGTCACCGCCTCGGCCGGCTCCGAGGGCGGCACGCCGGTGTCGAAGACCGTCACGGTGAAGGGAGGCACGACGACGGTCCTGACCGACCTCGTCCCGGCGGGCCTCAAGGGCTCCTACGCGCTGACGGTCGAACCGGTCTCGGGCGGCAAGATCCACGCGGCCCGCACGCTCGCCCTCCCGGAGGACGGCGTCCCGATGTTCACGATCCAGCCCTTCGTGGACGACCGGGGCACGGTAGAGGTCCCGACGGCCCACCAGGACCTGGGAGTCCTGGACTGAGCCTCCCGCCGTCGTGGGCCTGCGCTCCGCCCGTTGTGGGCGCCTCGTGCCGCCCCCGTTGCGGGCAGTCGTTCCTCCCCCGGACTCCGTCCGGGAGGTACCCCCTGGGCAAGGGGGTCCCCCTGC
>NZ_MWIG01000850.1:0-2546 GCF_002156145.1 Streptomyces sp. NRRL B-24572
CCGACGATCGTCGGGATGGCGGTGCCGACCTTGAAGAGGTACGTGCCCTTGAAGGTGGGCTTGGCGCCGACCGGGACGGCCGAACCGCAGCCGGACGACGAGACGACGGTGAGCTCGCCCGCGAGGCTGTTGACGGCGAGCGCGCCCGTCGAGTTGGTGTACGTGCTGGACGCCTTGCCCGTCACGCGGAAGTTGCAGCCGCCGACGGTCACGTCGGCGACGACGTTGCCGACGTAGCCCTTGGTGACGCCGGTCGAGGCGGTGTAGTCCTGCGCCACGATCGTCCAGGGGGTGACCGGGGCGGCGGTCACGGGGCCCAGCACGCTGGTGCAGGGGGACCCGGAGGCGCCGAAGGCCATGGAGTTGATGTTTCCGACGGTCGCCGGGTTGCCGGTGGTGCTCTGTCCGACGCCCGCACCGTTCGACTTCGTACACGTCATGGCGATGCCGTTGACGCTGAGGACGACGTTCCCGCTGTTGACCGCGGTGATGCTGGCCGGGGACGGGCTGACGGTCCAGACCGTCGAGGCCACCGCGGAGGCGGGGCTCACGGCGAGGGCGAAGGCAGCGGAGGCGCCACCGGCGACGACGGCGAGGTTTCTGAATGACTTCTTCATGGCTCTGGGGTTCTCCTTGGGGATCGTCCGGCAGAGGGTGCTTCGGTGGGGGTGTGCCGCGGCAGGTGCGGACGTGGCCGGCGGCCCGGCCGTCCTACCGCCGCGAAACCAGACGTTACTTGCGGGAAACTTAGCCGAACAATGGCGCGAACCAAGATTCTTCGAAGATGCCCGATTGCCTGTCAAGAGGGTGAGCGATGGCAGGAATCCGCTTGGTTCCGAAGTGCGCAATGTCGACAATTATGATCGATCATGCGAGGTCGGAGAGGGGTTCGGTGGGTCGATATGGCGTTTTCCTCCGGCCGGTGACAACCCCTCACGCTGAATTGTCTCGCGGCTGATAAGCGAACCGCCGTCGGGCCCTGTTCCACGAAAACTCCGGATCCGGTATTGCCCCGCGAGGTTACCCAGCCGTAGCGTTCCCGGGGGCGACGCTCAGTCGCAGGTCGGCGCACCACTCTGTCGCGGCGGTGACAAGAACATCCCCCGACTTTGTCTTCGTGGTGACAAACGCGGGAGCGGATCAATGAATTTGCGCCACAGCTATTGTCCGGGTGATCCAGAACGGCCTACCGTGCGCCCGCGGCACACGCGCCACGCACGTCTGCTGGAGGTGGGATGGGAATCGAAGTAGTCGTCGAGGGACTCACCATGTCCTTCGGCAAGCAGAACATCTGGCAGGACGTGTCACTGACCCTGCCGGCCGGAGAGGTGAGCGTGATGCTCGGCCCTTCCGGCACCGGGAAGACGGTCTTTCTGAAATCGCTCATCGGCCTCCTCAAACCGCAGCAGGGCCGTGTCCTCATCAACGGCGTCGACATGGTCAGCAGCCCCGAACGCGACATCTACGAGACCCGGAAGCTCTTCGGCCTCATGTTCCAGGACGGCGCCCTGTTCGGCTCCATGAGCCTCTTCGACAACATCGCCTTCCCGCTGCGCGAGCACACCCGCAAGCGCGAGTCCGAGATCCGACGCATCGTCATGGAGCGGATCGAACTCGTCGGTCTGCTCGGCGCGGAGGACAAGCTGCCGGGCGAGATCAGCGGCGGCATGCGCAAACGCGCCGGACTGGCCCGCGCCCTCGTCCTCGACCCGCAGATCGTCCTGTGCGACGAACCGGACTCCGGGCTCGACCCCGTCCGCACCGCCTACCTGTCGCAACTCCTCATCGACCTCAACGCGCGGATCGACGCGACGATGCTGATCGTCACCCACAACCTCGACATCGCCGCCACCGTCCCCGACAACATGGGGATGTTCTTCCGGCGCAGACTCGTCACCTTCGGCCCCCGCGAGGTACTCCTCACCAGCGACGAACCGGTCGTGACCCAGTTCCTCGCCGGCCGCCGCGAAGGCCCCATCGGCATGTCCGAGGAGAAGGACGCCGCCCTCCTCGCCGCCGAGGCGGTCAACCCCGCCGGGCACTCGACGGCGCCCCGCGTCATCGTCCCGCAGCTGGAGCCCTCCCCGGGTCTCCCGCCCCGCGCGGCCGTCAACCGGCGCCGGGAGCGCGTCCTCGGCATGCTCGACCAGCTGCCGCCCGCCGCCCGCGCAGCCATCCGCGACACCTACGCGCACAGCGCCGCCGCGCCCACCCTGACCATGCCGGCCCCCGGGAGCGCCTCGTGATCACCGGCGCGCTGCGGCAGACCGGCCGCCTCTTCGCCCTCGCCGCCGAGGTGAGCCGGGCCGTCTTCCGGCGGCCCTTCCAGTTCCGGGAGTTCGTCGAGCAGTTCTGGTTCGTCGCCAGCGTCACCATCCTGCCGGCCGCGCTCGTCTCCATCCCGTTCGGCGCCGTCATCGCCCTCCAGGTCGGCTCGCTCACCCAGCAGCTGGGAGCCCAGTCGTTCACCGGCGGAGCCAGCGTCCTCGCCGTCATCCAGCAGGCCAGCCCCCTCATCGTGGCCCTCCTGATCGCCGGCGCCGGCG
>NZ_MWIG01000851.1:0-10130 GCF_002156145.1 Streptomyces sp. NRRL B-24572
GCCGGAGCAGACCCACTCGCGGACGTCGTCGAGGCTGATGTGCGCGGTGGGCACGCGGCGGCGCTGCGCCCAGTGTCGGGCGACGGTCGTCTTGCCCGCGCCCGCGGGGCCGATGAGGAGTACGGCGAGGGTCGCCGCGCGCGGACCTGACCGGGCACGTGCCGCTGCCGCCCGTGAGCGCGCCGCTCGCGCCGCCCGTGGAGCACGGCGCCGGGACCGGCGCGGCGACCCTCGCCGTACTCCTCATCGGCCCCGCGGGCGCGGGCAAGACGACCGTCGCCCGACACTGGGCGCAGCGCCGCCGCGTGCCCACCGCGCACATCAGCCTCGACGACGTCCGCGAGTGGGTCTGCTCCGGCTTCGCCGACCCGCAGTCCGGCTGGAACGAGCACTCCGAGGCGCAGTACCGGCTCGCCCGCCGCACCTGCGGCTTCGCCGCACGCAACTTCCTCGCCAACGGCATCTCCTGCATCGTCGACGACGCCGTCTTCCCGGACCGGCCCGTCGTCGGCCTCGGCGGCTGGAAGCGCCACGTCGGCCCCGGCCTGCTGCCCGTCGTCCTGCTGCCCGGCCTGGAGATCGTCCTGGAGCGCAACGCCGAGCGCAGCGGCAACCGGCGCCTCTCGGACGAGGAGGTCGCCGCCATCCACGGCCGGATGGCCGGCTGGTACGGCTCGGGCCTGCCGATCATCGACAACTCCACGTACGACGTCGAGACCACCGCGCGCGTCCTCGACGACGTCCTCGCCCGCGCGATCGCGAGCCCGCCCACCTGGTGACCCCGCCCGGACGGCCGTTCTGAACAGGACGGCCCGCCGCGACGCTCGTAGGCTCGGAGCATGTCAGAGGTGTATGCGGACCGCCGTGTGCGGCTGCGCGACCGGTGCGCGGCCGCGGGCAGCCCGGCGGCCCTGGTCTCCCGCCCCGCCAACGTCCGCTATCTCGCGGGTGGTTCGCCGCCCGGCGCCGTCCTGCTCGTCGGGCCGGAACCGGAGGCGGACGTCCTGCTCTGCCCCGTCGCGCCCGGTGGCGAACCGGCCGACGGACGGCTCGACGAACTGCTCCGGCAGCAGGTCATGCCCACCGGGGGCGGTGATCCGGCGGTCGTCGCCGTCGACCTGGCCCGCCGGGCCGGCGCCGACGCGCTCGCGGTCGAGGAGCACCACCTGACGGTGGCCCGGCACCGGGCCATGGGCTCCGCCGCCCCCGCACTGCACCTCGCCGACCTCGCCTGCGCCGTGGAGCAGCTCAGGATCGTCAAGGACGAGGACGAGATCGCCTGCCTGCGGATCGCGGCGGAGATCGCCGACCAGGCCCTCGGCGAACTGCTGGAGTCGATCCTGGTGGGGCGGACCGAGCGCCACCTCGCCCTGGAGCTGGAGCGGCGGCTCGTCGACCACGGCGCCGACGGGGCCGCCTTCCCCACCTCGGTGGGGACAGGACCGCACTCCGGGCGCCGGGGGCACCGGCCCACCGACCGCCGGGTCGAGGAGGGCGATTTCCTCACCGTCTGCCTCGGCGCGGACTACCGCGGCTACCGGTGCGAGATCGGCCGGACGTTCGTCATCGGCACCACCCCCGCCGACTGGCAGATCGAGCTGTACGAGCTCGTCTTCGCCGCTCAGCGGGCCGGCCGCGAGTCCCTCGCACCCGGCGCCGACTACCGGGACGTGGACAGGGCGGCCCGCCAGATCCTGGACGCCGCGGGACACGCGGGGGCCACCGTGCCCCTCACCGGGCACGGAGTGGGGCTCGAAATCGACGAGGACCCGCAGCTCTCACCTTCGGCCATGGGTAAACTGGACGCTTGCGTGCCGGTCACCGTCGAACCGGGGGTCCACCTCCCGGGCCGGGGCGGAGTCCGGATCGATGACACGCTCGTCGTACGCCAGGAGGCGGACGGCGGACCCGAGCTACTCACCATCACGACCAAGGAGCTGCTCGCGCTGTAGGCGCGCCCTGCCTTCTCGGTCCTCGTCAGTCCAGGAGATTCCGCAACCGTGGCTTCCACGAACGACCTCAAGAACGGCATGGTGCTCAAGCTCGAAGGCGGCCAGCTCTGGTCCGTCGTCGAGTTCCAGCACGTCAAGCCCGGCAAGGGCCCGGCCTTCGTGCGCACCAAGCTCAAGAACGTGCTGTCCGGCAAGGTCGTCGACAAGACCTTCAACGCCGGCGTGAAGGTCGACACGGCCACCATCGACCGCCGCGACATGCAGTTCTCCTACATGGACGGCGACTACTTCGTCTTCATGGACATGGAGACCTACGACCAGCTGCACGTTTCCCGTGCTGCCGTCGGCGACACCGCCAACTTCCTCATCGAGGGCTTCACCGCCTCGGTCGCGCAGCACGAGGGCGAGGTGCTCTACGTCGAGCTCCCGGCCGCCGTCGAGCTGACCATCCAGCACACCGACCCGGGCGTCCAGGGCGACCGCTCCACCGGTGGCACCAAGCCCGCCACCCTGGAGACCGGCCACGAGATCCAGGTCCCGCTCTTCATCACCACCGGTGAGAAGGTCAAGGTCGACACCCGCGACAGCAGCTACCTCGGCCGGGTGAACAAGTAACCGTGGCCGCTCGGAGCAAGGCCCGCAAGCGCGCCTTCCAGATCCTCTTCGAGGCGGACCAGCGTGGTGCCTCCGTCCAGGAGGTTCTCGCGGACCAGGTCCGGCACGCGCGGTCGGACGACCGCCAGCCGCCGGTCAGCGACTTCACCATGCAGCTGGTCGAGGGATACGCGGCCCACGTGGCGCGGATCGACGAGCTCATCGCGACCTACGCGGTGGACTGGGACCTCGACCGGATGCCCGTCGCCGACCGGAACATCGTGCGCCTCGGTGCGTACGAGCTGATCTGGGAGGACGGCACGCCGGACGCGGTCGCGATCGACGAGGCGGTGCAGCTCGCCAAGGAGTTCTCCACCGACGAGTCCCCGGTCTTCGTCAACGGCCTCCTCGGTCGCTTCAAGGACCTGAAGCCGCGCCTGCGCCGCGACGCGGACGCCTAGGTCCCGTAAGGCACGCGAAGGGGCCCGCAGCACTCGGTGCTACGGGCCCCTTCGCGTGCCCGGGGCTCCTGTTGGCGTGCCA
This sequence comes from Streptomyces sp. NRRL B-24572, assembly GCF_002156145.1. Taxonomy (NCBI): domain Bacteria; kingdom Bacillati; phylum Actinomycetota; class Actinomycetes; order Kitasatosporales; family Streptomycetaceae; genus Streptomyces; species Streptomyces sp. NRRL B-24572. Next base: position 3,090 of record NZ_MWIG01000851.1, read on the forward strand.
GGGGCTCCCGGGGGAAAGAAAAGTGCCGGGCCCGTGGACGTCGGATGACGTCCACGGGCCCGGCGGTACGTTTCTGCTACGCCCTCGGCAGGGTCAGTTGTCCTCGTGGGCGACCGCGCGGCGCGCGTCCGCGTCCAGGACGCCCCAGCTGATCAGCTGCTCGGTGAGGACCGAGGGGGACTGGTCGTAGATGACGGCGAGCGTGCGCAGGTCGTCCTGACGGATCGACAGCACCTTGCCGTTGTAGTCGCCGCGCTGCGACTGGATCGTCGCCGCGTAGCGCTGGAGCGGGCCGGCCTTCTCCTGCGGGACGTGGGCCAGGCGCTCCAGGTCGAGGACCAGCTTCGGCGGCGGCTCGGCGGCCCCGCCCGGGGTCGTGCCCGGCAGGAGTTCCTGCACCGGGACCCCGTAGAAGTCGGCCAGCTCGGCAAGGCGCTGCACGGTCACCGCGCGGTCACCGCGCTCGTACGAGCCGACCACGACCGCCTTCCAGCGGCCCTGGGACTTCTCCTCCACCCCGTGGAGGGACAGACCCTGCTGGGTGCGGATGGCGCGGAGTTTGGCCCCGAGCTGCTTTGCGTATTCGCTGGACATAACGCTCCCGGACGCTGTGACGACATGCGGCTGCGCCGCGCGGCTGGTAACTCACTGTGAGGTTACGCAGCGTTACACCTACCCGTCAAGCCGAATGGTCCGTACCGCCCCCTCCCGGGGGACGGCGCCCGGAGTGACGACAGGGGTGGGCGGGATGGTCCCGCCCACCCCTGGTAAAGTGAACGGCGCAAATCCGACGTCCTTTAAGAGCCGTCCCGTGAGGCGGAGAAGGAGGTCCGTTTTCCATGGACACTCAGCAGCAGTACGGCGATGAAGCCCGGCCCGTTCTCGAGGCCCCGGACATCGCGCGGGTCCTGACCCGCATCGCCCACGAGATCGTCGAGCGCGCCAAGGGCGCCGACGACGTGGTCCTCCTCGGCATCCCCACCCGCGGCGTCTACCTCGCCCGCCGACTCGCCGAGAAGCTCGAATCGATCACCGGCACCAAGATCCCGGTCGGCTCCCTCGACATCACCATGTACCGGGACGACCTGCGGATGAAGCCCGCCCGCGCCATCGGCCGCACCGAGATCCCCGGTGACGGCATCGACGGCCGCCTCGTCGTCCTCGTCGACGACGTCCTCTTCTCCGGACGCACCATCCGCGCCGCCCTCGACGCCCTCGGTGACATCGGCCGCCCGCGCGCCGTCCAGCTCGCGGTCCTCGTCGACCGCGGCCACCGCGAACTTCCGATCCGCGCCGACTACGTCGGCAAGAACCTCCCCACGTCGCTGCGGGAGACGGTCAAGGTCCAGCTCGCCGAGGAAGACGGTCGCGACACCGTCCTGCTCGGCAGCAAGCCCGCCTCCTCCTAGCCGGACCGGCACCCCCGACGGGGCCGGGGCACAGCCCTGCGCACCCGCATGCCCTCACACCTCCCCACCACGGAGAGAAACCCCGATGATGCGTCACCTCATCTCGGCCGCCGACCTCACCCGCGACGACGCCGTCCAGATCCTCGACACCGCCGAGGAGATGGCCCGGGTGGCCGACCGGCCCATCAAGAAGCTGCCGACCCTGCGCGGCCGGACCATCTGCAACCTCTTCTTCGAGGACTCCACCCGGACCCGGATCTCCTTCGAGGCCGCCGAGAAGCGCCTCTCCGCCGACGTGATCAACTTCGCGGCCAAGGGCTCCAGCGTCTCCAAGGGCGAGTCCCTCAAGGACACCGCGCAGACCCTGGAGGCCATGGGCGTCGACGCGGTCGTCATCCGGCACAGCGCCTCCGGCGCCCCGTACCGGCTCGCCACCTCCGGCTGGATCGACGCCCCCGTCATCAACGCCGGCGACGGCACCCACCAGCACCCCACCCAGGCCCTCCTCGACGCCTTCACCATGCGCCGCCGCCTCGTCGGCCGCGACGAGGGCCTCGGCCAGGACCTCGCCGGCAAGCGCATCACCCTCGTGGGCGACGTCCTGCACAGCCGGGTCGCCCGCTCCAACGTCGACCTGCTCCACACCCTCGGCGCCGAGGTCACCCTGGTGGCCCCGCCGACCCTGGTCCCCGTCGGCGTCGAGACCTGGCCCTGCGACGTCTCGTACGACCTCGACGGCGTGCTGCCGAAGTCCGACGCTGTGATGATGCTGCGTGTGCAGCGCGAGCGGATGAACGCCGCCTTCTTCCCGACCGAGCGCGAGTACTCGCGCCGCTACGGGCTCGACGGCGAGCGGATGGCGAAGATGCCCGAGCACGCCATCGTCATGCACCCCGGCCCCATGGTCCGCGGCATGGAGATCACCGCCGAGGTCGCCGACTCCGACCGCTGCACGGTCGTCGAGCAGGTCACCAACGGCGTCTCCGTCCGGATGGCCGTCCTCTACCTGCTTCTGGGCGGCAACGAGTCCGCCGTCAGCCACACCCGCACCGAGGAGAACAAGTAACCATGAGCAAGATCCTTATCCGCGGTGCCCGGGTCCTCGGCGGCGAAGCCCAGGACGTCCTCATCGACGGCGAGACCATCGCGGAGGTCGGCACGGGCCTCTCCGCCGAGGGCGCGACCGTGATCGAGGCCGACGGCCAGATCCTGCTGCCCGGCCTGGTCGACCTCCACACCCACCTGCGCGAGCCCGGCCGCGAGGACTCCGAGACCGTCCTCACCGGCACCCGCGCCGCCGCCTCCGGCGGCTACACCGCCGTCTTCGCCATGGCCAACACCCACCCGGTCGCCGACACCGCCGGCGTCGTCGAGCAGGTCTACCGCCTCGGCCAGGAGGCCGGCTACTGCGACGTCCAGCCCATCGGCGCCGTCACCGTCGGCCTCGAGGGCAAGAAGCTCGCCGAGCTCGGCGCCATGCACGACTCCGCCGCCGGCGTCACCGTCTTCTCCGACGACGGCAAGTGCGTCGACGACGCCGTGATCATGCGCCGCGCCCTGGAGTACGTGAAGGCCTTCGGCGGCGTCGTCGCCCAGCACGCCCAGGAGCCCCGCCTCACCGAGGGCGCCCAGATGAACGAGGGCGTCGTCTCCGCCGAGCTCGGCCTCGGCGGCTGGCCCGCCGTCGCCGAGGAGTCGATCATCGCCCGCGACGTCCTCCTCGCCGAGCACGTCGGCTCCCGCGTCCACATCTGCCACCTCTCCACCGCCGGCTCCGTCGAGATCGTCCGCTGGGCCAAGTCCCGCGGCATCGACGTCACCGCCGAGGTCACCCCGCACCACCTCCTCCTCACGGACGAGCTGGTCCGCTCGTACAACCCCGTCTACAAGGTCAACCCGCCGCTGCGCACCGAGAAGGACGTCCTCGCCCTGCGCGAGGCGCTGGCCGACGGCACGATCGACATCGTCGCCACCGACCACGCCCCGCACCCGCACGAGGACAAGGACTGCGAGTGGGCCGCGGCCGCCATGGGCATGGTCGGCCTGGAGACCGCCCTCTCCGTCGTCCAGCAGACGATGGTCGAGACCGGTCTCCTCGACTGGGCCGGCGTCGCCGACCGGATGTCCTACGCCCCCGCCCGCATCGGACGGGCCAAGGGCCACGGACGCCCCGTCTCGGCAGGTGAGCCCGCGAACCTGACGCTGGTCGATCCGGCTTACCGTGGTGTCGTGGACCCCGCGGACTTCGCCTCCCGCAGCCGCAACACCCCCTACGAGGGCCGTGAGCTGCCGGGACGCGTCACCCACACCTTCCTGCGGGGCCGGGCAACGGTCGTGGACGGGAAGCTGGCGTGACACCACTCATCGCAATCGCCGCAGAGGCGGCCGAACAGAAGTCGGCGGAGGTGACCGACTGGGCCGGACGGCTCGGCTGGGTCGCCGGACTGCTCCTCTTCGTCGTCCTCGTGTACTGGCTCATGCGTCAGGGCTGGAAGTGGCGCGGCAGCCTCCAGTCGGACCTCCCCGAGCTCCTCACCGCGCCGGACGCCACCGGCGAGGCGAGACTGACTCTCAGCGGGCGCTACCACGGGTCCACGACCGCCGGGCAGTGGCTCGACCGGATCGTCGCCCACGGCCTCGGCACCCGCAGCCGCGTCGAGCTCACGCTCACCGACGCCGGGATCGAGGTCGTACGCCCCGGGGCGAACGACTTCTTCCTGCCGACCGCCGCCCTGCGCGAGGCCCGCCTCGACAAGGGCATCGCCGGCAAGGTCCTCACCGAGGGCGGGCTCCTGATCGTCACCTGGGAGCACGGCGGCAAGCAGATCGACTCCGGCTTCCGCTCGGACCGGGCGGCCGAGCACACGGCCTGGGTCGACACCATCAACTCCATGATCAACACGACGGAAGGCATCGCACGATGACGACCTCCACCAGGGGAGCCGAAAAGGTTCCCGCCGTACTCGTCCTGGAGGACGGCCGCATCTTCCGCGGCCGTGCCTACGGGGCCGTGGGGGAGACCTTCGGCGAGGCCGTGTTCTCCACCGGCATGACCGGCTACCAGGAGACCCTCACCGACCCGTCGTACCACCGCCAGGTCGTGGTCATGACCGCCCCCCACGTCGGCAACACCGGCGTCAACGACGAGGACCCCGAGTCCGCGAAGATCTGGGTCGCCGGCTACGTCGTCCGCGACCCCGCCCGCATCCCGTCGAACTGGCGCTCCCAGCGCTCCCTCGACGAGGAGCTGCGCAACCAGGGCGTCGTCGGCATCTCCGGCATCGACACCCGCGCCCTCACCCGCCACCTGCGCGAGAGCGGCGCCATGCGCGTCGGCATCTTCTCCGGCAACGCGCTGCCCGACGAGGGCACCATGCTCGCCGAGGTCCGCCAGGCCCCCGAGATGAAGGGCGCGAACCTCTCCGAGGAGGTCGCCACCAAGGAGACGTACGTCGTCCCCGCGATCGGCGAGAAGCGCTTCACCGTCGCCGCCGTCGACCTCGGCATCAAGGGCATGACCCCGCACCGGATGGCCGAGCGCGGCATCGAGGTCCACGTCCTCCCCGCCACCGCCACCGCCGAGGACGTCTACGCCGTCGCCCCCGACGGAGTCTTCTTCTCCAACGGCCCCGGCGACCCGGCCACCGCGGACGGCCCCGTCGCCGTCATGCAGGCCGTCCTGGAGCGCAAGACGCCGCTCTTCGGCATCTGCTTCGGCAACCAGATCCTCGGCCGCGCGCTCGGCTTCGGCACCTACAAGCTGAAGTACGGCCACCGGGGCATCAACCAGCCCGTCCAGGACCGCACCACCGGCAAGGTCGAGGTCACCGCGCACAACCACGGCTTCGCCGTCGACGCGCCCCTCGACAAGGTCTCCGACACCCCCTACGGGCGTGCCGAGGTCTCCCACGTCTGCCTGAACGACAACGTGGTGGAAGGCCTCCAGCTGCTCGACCAGCCGGCCTTCTCCGTCCAGTACCACCCCGAGGCGGCCGCGGGCCCGCACGACGCCGCGTACCTCTTCGACCGCTTCGTTTCTCTGATGGAGGCCGAGCGTGCCTAAGCGCACCGATATCCAGTCCGTCCTGGTCATCGGCTCCGGCCCGATCGTCATCGGCCAGGCCGCCGAGTTCGACTACTCCGGCACCCAGGCCTGCCGCATCCTCAAGGCCGAGGGCCTGCGGGTGATCCTGGTCAACTCCAACCCGGCGACGATCATGACCGACCCGGAGATCGCCGACGCCACGTACGTCGAGCCGATCACCCCCGAGTTCGTCGAGAAGATCATCGCCAAGGAGCGCCCCGACGCGCTCCTGCCCACCCTCGGCGGCCAGACCGCGCTCAACACCGCGATCTCCATGCACGAGCAGGGCGTCCTCGAGAAGTACGGCGTCGAGCTCATCGGCGCCAACGTCGAGGCCATCAACAAGGGCGAGGACCGCGACCTCTTCAAGGGCGTCGTCGAGGCCGTCAAGGCCAAGATCGGATACGGCGAGTCCGCCCGCTCCGTCATCTGCCACTCCATGGACGACGTCCTCAAGGGCGTCGAGACGCTCGGCGGCTACCCCGTCGTCGTCCGCCCCTCCTTCACCATGGGCGGCGCCGGCTCCGGCTTCGCCCACGACGAGGAGGAGCTGCGCCGGATCGCCGGCCAGGGCCTCACGCTCTCCCCGACCACCGAGGTGCTCCTGGAGGAGTCCATCCTCGGCTGGAAGGAGTACGAGCTGGAGCTGATGCGCGACAAGAACGACAACGTCGTGGTCGTCTGCTCCATCGAGAACTTCGACCCGATGGGCGTCCACACCGGTGACTCGATCACCGTCGCCCCGGCGATGACGCTCACCGACCGCGAGTACCAGCGCCTCCGTGACATCGGCATCGCGATCATCCGCGAGGTCGGCGTCGACACCGGCGGCTGCAACATCCAGTTCGCCGTCAACCCGGACGACGGCCGGATCATCGTCATCGAGATGAACCCGCGCGTCTCCCGCTCCTCGGCGCTCGCCTCCAAGGCGACCGGCTTCCCGATCGCCAAGATCGCGGCCCGTCTCGCCGTCGGCTACACGCTGGACGAGATCCCGAACGACATCACGGAGAAGACCCCGGCGTCCTTCGAGCCCACGCTCGACTACGTCGTCGTCAAGGCCCCGCGCTTCGCCTTCGAGAAGTTCCCGCAGGCCGACTCCACCCTCACCACCACGATGAAGTCGGTCGGCGAGGCCATGGCCATCGGCCGCAACTTCACCGAGGCGCTCCAGAAGGCCCTGCGCTCCCTGGAGAAGAAGGGCTCGCAGTTCACCTTCGTCGGCGAGCCCGGCGACAAGGCCGAACTCCTCCGCGAGTCGGTCCGCCCGACCGACGGCCGCATCAACACCGTCATGCAGGCCATCCGTGCCGGCGCCACCCCGCAGGAGGTCTTCGACGCCACGAAGATCGACCCGTGGTTCGTCGACCAGCTCTTCCTGATCAAGGAGATCGCCGACGAGCTGGCCGCCGCCGAGAAGCTCGACCCCGAGCTGCTCGCCGAGGCCAAGCGCCACGGCTTCTCCGACGCCCAGATCGCCGAGATCCGCGACCTGCGCGAGGACGTCGTCCGCGAGGTCCGGCACGCCCTCGGCGTCCGCCCGGTCTA
>NZ_MWIG01000852.1:0-3516 GCF_002156145.1 Streptomyces sp. NRRL B-24572
GGCGGCCGCGAGCCCCGGCCCCCTGGTCGTCTGCCTCGCGGGCCAGCTCCACCTCGACCGCCGCCAGCAACTGCCCCATCTCGCGCTCGCCCGCACCACCCCAGCACCGTAACGGGTCGCGCCCTGTCCGATAATCGCCGGGCCTTTGACATATGCCAGAAGCACCACCGGATCGAGTGTTGCCAAATCCCTTACGGGCCGTCCCGGGCTGTGCAACAGTCGTCTACGGGCCACCTTCCACACCTGGCCGCGCCGCGCCTGTATCGGAGTACGACATGCCGTCCCATCTGTTCGCGGACCGCCCCGCCCAGCCGCCGGAGCCGGGCGCGGTGGACGCGCTGATCTCACAGACCCGCCGCCTGCGCGGCGAGGTGGACGCCGTCCGCCGGGACGCCGTGGCGGACGAGGACGATCCCCAGCAGCGCTGGCAGCGCGCCCTGTGCGATCTCGCGGTGCACCAACTCGACGATCTGGGCGCCCACTTGGGTCAGCTCCGGGCAGGAGTCCCGGCGAGCACCGCCCCCGAGGACGGGGCCGGGGACATCGAGGTCGCCGTCGACACCGCGCGCGCGATCGCCCCCGGCACGGCGTACGGCGCGGCCGCCCCGCCCCGGACCGGCTCGCTGCTCTCCCGGGTCGGCTCCGCCGAGTGGAACCTGCTCACCGACGAGGTCAGCTGGTCCGAGGAGCTGTTCCAGATCTTCGGACGGCCCCGCGAGAGCGGGGCGATGTCGCTCGACGAGATGCCCACGATGGTCTTCGCCGAGGACCAGCCCGTCCTCCAGGGGATGGTGACGGACTGTCTGATCGACGGGAAACCGATCGACGGCGAGTTCCGGATCGTACGGACGGACGGCCGGGTGCGCACGGTGCACATGACCGGCGAGCCCGTGCTCGACGCCGACGGCTGCACCGCCTCCATGTGGGCCGTCCTCCGGGACGTCAGCGAACTGCGGCGCAGCGAGCGGGCGGTCCGCGAGAGCCGGGACAGCCTGGAGCGCAGCCGCCACATGGAGCGCACCGAGCGGCGGGTCGCCGTCGAGCTGCAGGAGGCGGTCCTCCCGCCCTGGCGCGGCTCGCTCCGCTTCGCCCACGACGGGCCCGCCCCGCTCGACGTGGCCGCGCACTATCTCCCGGCCGCCAGCACCGGCCTGATCGGCGGCGACTGGTACGACGCGCTCGCGCTGCCCGGCGGGGACGCGCTGCTGACCGTCGGCGACCTGACGGGCCACGGGGTCGCCGCGACCTCCTCCATGGCCATGCTCCTCGGAGCGCTGCGCGGCATGGCCGTCGCCGGTATCCGCCCCGCCGCGCTGATGGGCCACCTCAACCAGCTCCTGGAGACCTCCGTACAGCCCGCGCTCGGCAGCGCGATGTGCTGCAGGTACGACCCGGTGGCCCAGACCCTGGTCTGGGCGCAGGCCGGCCACCCCGCCCCGCTGCTCTTCCGCAACGGGACGGGGCACGCGCTCCGGCGGCCCGAGGGCGTCCTGCTCGGGGCGACGGCCGGCGGTGCCTACGGCGAGGCCGAGACCCGACTGCTCCCGGGTGACCTGCTCGTCCTGCACACCGACGGGCTGACCCGGGGCAGTGGCTGGGACGACGACACGGGCACGCGACGGCTGCTCGCCCTCGGCCCCCGGCTCGCGGAGGCGCGGGACGCGCAGGACGGCGTGCGCGCGGTGGTGGAGGAGTTCGGCGAGGAGGCACGCGAGGACGACGCCTGCGTGATGGTGGTCCGGGTCACCGGCTGAAAACGCCCCGGGCACGCCTTTGAGACGAGCCCGGCGTCCCACGCCGATGCCCCCGGTGGCACCCCTGAGCCAGACCGGAGCCGGCCCGGGTCACCGCCGGACCGTCCTCGCCCGCCGCACGTCGGACTCGGCCTCACCCGCTCCACGCGGGAGCCGGCCCGACCCGGTGACGAGACCTTCCTGAGCCTTCCCGTCCCGCAGGACGGGAAGGCTCAGGCCTGTCCGGTCCTGGGGCGGTTGACGGGGGACCTGGGGAGGGCCAGCTCGATCTCCTCGCGCAGGTTCTCGATCCTCGAGTAGCCCGCGTACTGGCCGGTGAGCCGGTACATCTCCCGCAGCCGGTCCCAGGTCCGGTGGGACGAGGTGTCCCCCATGGACATGAGGGCGAGCCGGGCGTACCGGTCGGCCTGCTCCGGATCGTCGGCGATGAAGCAGGCCGAGGCGAGCGAGATGTGGTCGAAGAGCTTCGACCGCTCGTGCCCGCCGCGCCGCAGTTCGAGCGCCAGCTTGGCGTGGCGCTGCGCGGGGACCGCCGCCGCCGGGTCGTGCTCGGCGAGGGTGCGGTAGGCGAGGGCCTGCATGCCGTGCATGTCGGCCTCGTCGAAGTTCTGCATCCAGCTCGGCTTCTCGTCCTGCCGGTCGGACACGAACAGCTCCTCGGCCTCGCCGAGGGTGCGGCGCATCGCCTGGCCCCGGCCCATGGAGGCCTGCGCCCAGGCCTCGATGGTGTGGAACATGGCCTGGGTGCGGGGCAGCACCCGCTCGCCCGAGCCCGCCTTGGCGAGCTTCATCAGGTCGAGGGCGTCGTCGGGGCGGCCCAGGTGCACCATCTGGCGGGCGGCCCGGGACAGCGCCTCGCCGGCCCGGGGCCGGTCGCCGCCCTCGCGCGCCGCGTGGGCGGCGATGACGAAGTACTTCTGCGCCGTCGGTTCGAGACCGACGTCGTGGGACATCCAGCCCGCGAGGACCGCCAGGTTGGCGGCGACGCCCCACAGGCGCCGCTGGAGGTGGTCGGCGTGGCGGTAGGCGAGCATGCCGCCCACCTCGTTGAGCTGGCCCACGACCGCCTTGCGCTGGAGACCGCCACCCCGGGAGGCGTCCCAGGCACGGAACACCTCCACCGAGTGTTCCAGGGCCTCGATCTCCTCCGACCCGATGGGGGCGGCCTCGTAGCGGTCGAACCCGGCGGGGTCGGCGTGGAGGGGATCGGTGGCCCGCGGGGCGGTGCCCTGGCGTGCGGGGTCGGTCTGCAGCCAGTCGTGCATGGCGTTGCTGAGTACGGAGCCGGCGGCAAGCGCAGCACCCGCGCCCACCAGGCCGCGTCGGTTGAGCATGAGGTCCATTCCCGTGAATTCGGTGAGGACCGCCGCCGTACGATCGGGTGCCCAGGGCAGCCCGTCAGGGTTCTCCGTCTTCCTGACGTCCTGCTTCTTTCCGGCGCGCCCGCGTCGTACGAACCCGAGGTCCTCGATGGTCACGACACGGCCGAGTCGCTCGGTGAACAGTGCTGCCAGCACCCGGGGGACGGGATCGCGCGGGGTCTCGCCCCGGTCGATCCACCGCCGCACCCGCGAGGTGTCCGTCGCCAGCTGGGGGTGGCCCATGGCCGCCGCCTGCCGGTTGACCAGTCTCGCGAGTTCGCCCTTGGACCAGCCGGCCAGGCCGAACAGGTCTGCCAGGCGGGTGTTGGTTTGCTCGGTCACGTCTAAGCCCCCAGGTTCTCGGCTGAGTTGACAGTAACCCCCTGTCATAGGCCTGGCGA
>NZ_MWIG01000853.1:0-6580 GCF_002156145.1 Streptomyces sp. NRRL B-24572
CCTGATCGCCGGCGCCGGCGGCTCCGCCATCTGCGCCGACCTCGGCTCCCGCAAGATCAGGGAGGAGCTCGACGCGATGGAGGTCATGGGCGTCTCGCCCGTCCAGCGACTGGTCGTCCCGCGCGTCCTCGCCACCATGGCGGTCGCCGTCCTCCTCAACGGCATGGTCTCCGTCGTCGGCACCCTGGGCGGCTACTTCTTCAACATCGTCCTCCAGGGCGGCACCCCCGGCGCGTACCTCTCCAGCTTCTCCGCCCTCGCCCAGCTGCCCGACCTCTACATCAGCGAGATCAAGGCGCTGATCTTCGGGTTCATCGCGGGCATCGTCGCCGCCTACCGGGGACTCAACCCCCGTGGCGGACCCAAGGGGGTCGGCGACGCCGTCAACCAGTCCGTCGTCATCACCTTCATGCTGCTGTTCTTCGTGAACATGGTGCTGACGGGCATCTACCTGCAGATCGTCCCGCCGAAGGGAGGCTGAGACCGATGGCCTCCCCCTTCGTCTGGCTCGACCGGTCCGGCGACCAGCTCCTGTTCTACGTCCGGGCCCTGCTCTGGATCCCGCGTACCCTGCGCCGCTACCTCAGGGAGGTGCAACGGCTGCTCGCCGAGGTCGCCTTCGGCTCCGGCGGCCTCGGCGTCATCGGCGGCACCATCGGCGTCATGATCGCGATGACGCTGTTCACCGGCACCGTCGTCGGCCTCCAGGGCTACGCGGCCCTCGAACAGATCGGCACCGCCGCCTTCACCGGATTCGTGTCCGCCTACTTCAACACCCGCGAGATCGCCCCGCTCGTCGCCGGACTCGCCCTCTCCGCGACCGTCGGCGCCGGTTTCACCGCCCAGCTCGGCGCGATGCGCATCAACGAAGAGGTCGACGCCCTCGAAGGCATGGGCATCCGCTCCATGCCGTACCTGGTCACCACCCGCATCATCGCGGGCGTCGTCGCCATCGTCCCGCTCTACGCGATCGGCCTGCTCTCCTCCTACCTGGCCTCCCGCTACGTCACGGTCCTCTTCAACGGCCAGTCCCAGGGCACCTACGACCACTACTTCAACCTCTTCCTGTCACCGACGGACGTCGTCCTCTCGGTGCTGAAAGTGCTGATCTTCAGCGTGATGGTGATCATCGCCCACTGCTACTACGGCTTCCGCGCCTCCGGCGGCCCCGCCGGCGTCGGCATCGCCGTCGGCCGCTCCGTACGCAACGCCATCGTGCTGATCAGCGTCACCGACTTCTTCCTGTCGCTGGCCCTCTGGGGCGCGACCACGACCGTGAAGGTGGCGGGGTGAGATGAGCGACTCAACGGCCGAGACCCTCCGCCGCCGGTTCGCCGGCGTCGTCTTCCTGCTCGTACCCGCCCTCCTCGCCTCCCTCGCGGTTGCCGTCTACGACAAACGCTTCACCGACTCCGACCCGATCACCGTCGAGACCGGCAGCGTCGGCAACGAGATGCACCTCGGCGCCGAGGTGAAGCTCCGCGGCGTCGTCATCGGCGAGGTCCGCGCCATCGACGCCGTCGACGGCGGAGCCCGGCTCACCCTCGCCATGCGGCCCGGCACCCTGCGCCACGTCCCCTCCGACGTCCGCGCGCAGATGCTGCCCACGACCCTCTTCGGCGAACGCTTCGTGGCCCTCGTACCGCCCGCGAACGCCTCCGCGCGACCGCTCGGCCCCGGAGACGTCATCCCCGAGGACCGCTCCGGCAACGCCGTGGAACTCCAGCAGGTCCTCGACAACGTCCTGCCCCTGCTCACCGCCGTCCAGCCGCAGAAACTGTCGGCGACCCTGTCCGCCGTCTCCAAGGCCCTCGAAGGACGCGGCGACAAGCTCGGCGAGACCCTCGCCGAACTCGACGCCCACCTGCGCGAGTTCAACCCCCACCTGCCCGCCCTCACCCGCGACCTGAAAGAACTCGTGAAGGTCAGCCACCTCTACGCGGACGCCGCCCCGGACATCGTCACGGCGCTCACCGACTTCACCACCACCAGCGGCACCCTCGCCGAGAAGGAGGGCGAGTTGGCCGGCACCCTCGGCGCCACCACCCGGACGGCCCAGGACCTGACCGCCTTCCTGCGGCAGAACAAGAACAACATCATCCGCCTCAGCGCCACCGGCAGGCCCACCCTGGAACTCCTCGCCGAGTACTCCCCGTCCTTCCCCTGCACCCTGCGCACCCTCGCCCAGTTCGTGCCCGCGATGGACAAGGCGCTCGGCAAGGGCACGAACCGGCCGGGACTGCACGTCGAGGTGACCACCGTCCCCTCGCGCGGCGCATACGTCCCCGGCCGCGACACGCCCTCGTACGGCTCCGGCGACGGCCCGCACTGCTACCCCGTGCCCTACCTCGGCGTCCCCGTCGCGCCCGCCGCACGCGCGTCCGCCGCGGCCGACCAGGAACTCGGCCCCGCCAACTCCCCGCAGGAGAACGACCTCGTCAACGAACTCCTCGCCCCCGCGGCGAAGAAGGCGCCCGGCGACCTGCCGGACTGGAGCAGCCTCCTCGTCGGCCCCGCGTTCCGCGGCGCGGAGGTGACCCTCCGATGACGACGCGCCCCTCCCACACGCGCCGCCGCGGCCTGACCGGGACCGTGCTGAAGTCCCTCGCGTTCGTCCTGGTCACGGCGCTCGCCACCACCGTCCTCGGCTTCAGCATCGCCAACACCGGGACCGGCTCCGCCACCCGCTCGTACAAGGCGCTGTTCACCGACGTCACCGGGCTCGTCGAGGGCGACTCCGTGCGCATCTCCGGAGTGAAGGTGGGCGAGGTGACCGACGTACGCGTCGTCGAGCGGCGCACCGCCCAGGTCACCTTCACGGTCCGCGAGGACCGCACCCTGCCCAGATCGGCGACCGCCGCCGTGAAGTACCTGAACATGGTCGGGCAGCGGTACGTCTCCCTCGGCCGCGGCACCGGCGACCTGACCGGCACCCTGAACGCCGGGGACACCATCCCGCTCGACCGCACCACCCCCGCACTCGACCTGACCCTGCTGTTCAACGGGTTCAAGCCACTCTTCGAAGGCCTCTCGCCCGCCGACGTCAACGACCTCGCCGGCTCCCTCGTGCAGGTCCTCCAGGGCGAGAGCGGAACCGTCGACAGCCTCCTGAGGCACATCGGCTCCCTCACCAGGACCGTGGCAGCCAAGGACAAGGTCATCGGCGAGGTCGTCACCCACCTCAACACCGTCCTCACCACCCTCAACAACCGCGAGGCCGCCTTCGGGGACCTCGTCGTCACCCTCCAGAAGCTCGTCACCGGCTTCAACACCGACCGCAAACCCCTCGGCGAGGCGGTCAAGGCCATCGGCGACCTCACCACGACCACCGCCGGACTCCTCCAGGAGGGGCGCGCCCCCCTCAAGAAGGACATCCGCGAACTCGGCCGCCTCTCGGGCACCCTCGGCGACCACACCCCCGCCATCGAGACCTTCCTCGCCAACACCCCCGGCAAGATGTCGGCCCTGGCCCGGCTCTCCTCGTACGGATCGTGGTTCAACCTCTACCTCTGCGAGGCGCGCGTGAGCGGCGTGGGAACCTCCGACGGCTCCAAGCCGCCGACCGGCATCACCGTCACCGAACCGAGGTGCCGCGGATGAGCCCCCGCCCCCGGCTGAAGCCGGTCAAGGAGCGCAGCCCGGTCGCCGTGGCCGTCGTCGGACTGCTGGTCCTCGCCCTGATGGCCGTCCTGGCGTACAACGTGGAACGGCTTCCGCTCGTCGGCGACGACACCGCCTACAGCGCCGACTTCACCGAGGCCGCCGGACTCGACGCCGGCGACGAGGTCCGCATCGCCGGCGTCAAGGTCGGCAAGGTCACCGAGGTCGCCCTCGACGGACCCAGGGTCAAGGTGACGTTCGAGGTCGGCGACGCCTGGATCGGCGACCGGTCCACCGCCGCCATCGCCATCAAGACCCTCCTCGGCGAGAAGTACCTGGCGCTCGACCCGCTGGGCTCCGCCCCGCAGGACCCCGACACCCGCATCCCGCAGTCCCGCACCACGTCCCCGTACGACGTGACGCAGGCCTTCCAGGACCTCAGCGGCACCGTCGACGCCATCGACACCGAGAAGCTCGCGGAGAGCTTCCGGACGATCTCCGACACCTTCAAGAACTCGCCGCCGCACGTACGCAACGCCGCCACCGGCCTGTCCGAACTGTCGAAGTCCGTCTCCAAGCGCGACACCGAGCTCGCCCGGCTCCTGGAGAACAGCAAGAAGTTCACCAAGACCCTGAAGGACAAGAAGTCCAGCTTCGAGATCCTCATCGAGGACGGGGGCTCGCTGCTCGGGGAGCTCAAGAAGCGCCGCGAGGCCATCCGCGCCCTGCTCAAGGGAAGCCGGGAGCTGGGCACCGAACTCAGCGGCCTCGTCGGCGACAACGACCGGCAGCTCGGCCCCACCCTGAAGGCCCTCAGCCGCGTCACCGGCGTCCTGGAGAAGAACAGCGGCCAGCTCGACAAGACCCTCGCCCTCGTCGGCCCGTACTACCGGCTCGTCGGCAACACCCTCGGCACCGGCCGCTGGTTCGACACCTACCTGTGCGGCGTGGTGCCCCGCACCTATCTGCCCGAGGCCTCGCAGCCCAAGTCCGGATGCCTGCCGCCGAAACAGACGGCGACGGCCAAGGGGAGCGGTGAACGATGACCAGACCGAGAAAGCCCCTCGTCGCCGGGCTCGCCCTCGCGGTGCTCGCCGCCGCCGGCCTCGTCGCCGCACGCGTCCTCGACGACGACGGCATCCGCGTCACCGCCTGGTTCGACCGGGCGGTCGGCATCTACGCCGGATCCGACCTGCGCGTCCTCGGCGTACGCGTGGGAGAGGTGGAATCAGTGGAACCGCAAGGCACCCGCGTACGCGTCGAACTCCGCCTCGACGAGGGCGTACGCGTCCCCGCCGACGCGCGGGCCCTCGTCGTCGCCCCGAGCATCGTCGCCGACCGGTACGTCCAGCTCGCCCCCGCCTACAGCACGGGCCCCACCCTCGCCGACGGCGCCGAGCTGCCCGCCTCCCGCAACCGCACCCCCGTCGAGATCGACCAGCTCTACGACTCGATCACCGAACTGAGCAGGGCACTCGGCCCCGACGGCGCCAACTCCACCGGAGCCCTCTCCGAACTCCTCGACACCGGAGCGAAGAACCTCAAGGGCAACGGCACGGCCATCGGCACCTCCATCGAGCAGTTCGGCAAGGCCGCCAAGACCCTCGACGGCAGCAGCGAGAACCTGTTCACCACCCTCGGCCAGCTCCAGACCTTCACCACCATGCTCAAGAAGAAGGACGGCGACGTCCGCACCGCACAGGAACGCCTCGACGAGGTCGTCGGCTACTTCGCCGAGAACAAGAACGACCTCGCCGGCGCCCTCGAGGAACTCGGCACGGCCCTCGCCCAGGTCAAGACGTTCATCAAGGACAACCGCGGCGAACTGAAGAAGAACGTCGACCGGCTCGTGCCCCTCACCCAGACCCTCGTCGACCAGCGGGCCTCCCTCGCGGAGGCGCTCGACGCCGCCCCGCTCGCCGCCGGCAACGTCGTCAACGCCTACGACAAGGACACCCGCACCCTCGACGGCCGCGCCGACCTCAACGAGATCAGCATGGGCGGCCCCCTGCTTCCGCTGCCGGTCACCGGCGCCTCCTCCTCGGCCGGCACCGGAACACCGGGGACCGGCAGCCCCACGGCGAGCACCGGAGAGGGGGAGCGGTGAACCGCGACAGCCTGCCCTCCCGGAAGGCCGTCGGGGCCGGAGCCGTCGGAGCGGTCGCCCTCGGCCTCGGGCTGGCCCTCGTCCTCGGCGCGGTCCCCGCGAACCCCGTCCGGTTCGACGGCATCGAGGACCTCCCGCTGCCCGGCGGCGCCGACCTCGGCTCCCACCCCTACACGGTCACCGCCGAACTCGACGACGTACTGAGCCTCGTGCCGCAGTCCGCGGTCAAGGTCAACGACGTCGCCGTCGGCCGCGTCACCGCCATCGACCTGGGCACCGGCACCTGGTCCGCCCGCGTCACCCTGAAGATCAACGGCGACGTCCGGCTCCCCGCCGACGCGAGCGCCCGCCTCGAACAGTCGAGCCTCCTGGGCGAGAAGTACATCCAGCTCGTCGCCCCGCGGAAGGACAGCGGCGCACGCCTCACCGACGGCAGCGTCATCCCGCTCGCGCGCACCAGCCGCAACACGGAGGTCGAGGAGGTCTTCGGCGCGCTGTCCCTGCTGCTCAACGGCGGCGGCGTCAACCAGCTCAGGACCATCACCCGGGAACTCGACGCGGCGCTCGGCGGACGCGAGCCCGAGGTCCGCTCGATGCTGAACCGCGTCAACACCCTGGTGACGAACCTGGACGCGCACCGCGGCGACATCACCCGCGCCCTCGACGGCGTCAACCGGCTCTCCGCCACCCTCGCCGGCCGCAAGAAGGACGTCGGCACCGTCCTCACCGGCCTCTCGCCCGGCCTGAAGACACTGGAGAACCAGCGAGGATCCCTCCTGACCATGCTGCGCGCCCTGGACACCCTCTCCGACGTCGCCGTCTCCACCGTCGACGCGAGCAAGAAGGACATGGTCGCCGACCTCAAGGCCCTCG
>NZ_MWIG01000854.1:0-1177 GCF_002156145.1 Streptomyces sp. NRRL B-24572
GTTCGGCGTCGAAGGTCTCCCAGCGGGCGGCCTGCTCGGCGACCTTGGCGACCTCTTCGAGGGAGAGGTCGCGGGAGGCCAGGAACGCCTGGTGCACCTCGTGGACGGTCTCCGGCTCGCGCGCCAGGAAGTCCTTGCGGGCCGCCCACACGGCGAAGACGAACGGCAGGCCCGTCCACTCCTTCCACATGAGCCCCAGGTCGTGGACCTGGAGGCCGAGCCGGGGCGCGTCGTGCAGGGAGGCCCGGAGCGCGGCGTCGCCGATCAGGACGGCGGCCTCCGCCTCCTGCATCATCAGGCCGAGGTCCGGCGGGCAGGTGTAGTAGTCGGGCCGGACCCCGTACTGCTCGGCCAGGAGCAGCTGGGCGAGGCGTACCGAGGTGCGGGAGGTGGAGCCGAGGGCCACGCGCGCGCGGTCGAGCTCCGCCAGGGGCCGCTGGGAGACGATCACGCAGGACATGACGGGCCCGTCGCAGCCGACGGCGATGTCGGGGAGCGCGACCAGGTCGTCCGCGTTGCGGAGGTACTCGACGAGGGTGATGGGCCCGATGTCGAGATCGCCCCGGACGAGCCGCTCGCTGAGCTTTTCCGGGGTGTCCTTGGTGAGCTCGAGATCGAGGAGCGTTCCGGTCCTGGCCAGGCCCCAGTAGAGGGGGAGGCAGTTGAGGAACTGGATGTGTCCGACGCGGGGCCGGCTGCGCTGCTGGTCGTCGGTTGCTTTGTCCACATCGCGAGGCTAGACCCGTCTCACGGTGTGGGCATCGGCGGGGCACGCGCGTCAGCACACGGAGCGGAATCAAACATGCGGGTGACGTGATCTTTCCCTCTACCGCCGCGAGCATCCTGCGTGCTACGCTCAACGCAAGTTGCAGTTTGGTTTCCCTTGCAGTACAGAGCCTGCGGAGCATGTGACCCGCAGGCTTTTGTAGTTTTCAGACTTGTTTGCAGGTTCTGGAGCAGGGCGACCCTTTGGCCCATAGGAGGGCTCATGGCTACCGGAACCGTGAAGTGGTTCAACGCTGAAAAGGGCTTCGGCTTCATCGCCCAGGACGGCGGCGGCCCGGATGTCTTCGTCCACTACTCCGCGATCAACGCGAACGGCTTCCGTTCGCTCGAGGAGAACCAGGTCGTGACCTTCGACGTCACGCAGGGCCCGAAGGGCCCGCAGGCGGAGAAC
>NZ_MWIG01000855.1:0-802 GCF_002156145.1 Streptomyces sp. NRRL B-24572
CCTGCTCGGTGCCGTCCTCGTCCGGGCCGCCCGCCGCCGTCGGCACCGCTGAGCCATGCTCCGTACACCTTCCCGTTCATCCCCGTCTGCGACCATCCCCGGATGAACTACCAGACCAGCCCCGGCGCCCCCGTCCGCTCCGGCATCCCCGAGCACGGCCGCGTCCCCAAGTACTACGCCGTCAAGGCGAAGATCGCCCTGATGGTCGACGAGTTGGGGGAGGGCGGGCTGCTGCCCACCGAGCGCGACCTCGCCGTCCGGTACGAGGTGTCCCGCGAGACCGTCCGGCAGGCGCTGCGCGAACTCCTCCTGGAGGGGCGGCTGCGACGCCAGGGCCGGGGCACGGTCGTCGCGGGACCCAAGCTGGAGCAGCCCCTCTCGCTCGCCAGCTACACGGAGGGCGTGCGCCGCCAGGGCCGCCGCCCCGGCCGCAGCCTGATCTCGCTCGACCGCTTCCCCTGCCCGGAGGCGCTCGCCCCCGAGGTCGGCGCCGAACGCGGCGAGCCCGTCTGGCACATGGAGCGCGTCCTGCTCGCCGACGACGAGCGGGTCGGCCTGGAGTCCACGTACGTCTCCGAGGCCCGCGCCCCCCGCCTGGACACCGAGTTCGACCCCGACTCCTCCTTCTACGCCTACCTCCACGACCGGCTCGGCATCTCCTTCGGCGACGCCGACGAGCGCATCGAGACCGTCCTCGCGACCCCGCGCGAGGCCCTGCTCGTCGGCACGCCGCCGGCGCTGCCGATGCTGCTGATCCACCGTGTCTCCCGGGACACCGCGGGGCGGCCCCTGGAGCGGGTCC